>JAKLJF010000014.1:0-14477 GCA_023151335.1 Thermoanaerobaculia bacterium
GCAGGACCGGCAGGCCAAACGCCCCTACATCGTTGATATTTACGAAAAATACGTGGCCCGCTGCCAGCGCTCGGGCGCCATGGATTTCGACGATCTGCTGCTGCAACTCTACCGCCTCTTCCGCGACCACCCCGAAGTGCTGGCCAAATACCAGCAGAAATTCCGTTATATCCACGTCGACGAGTTTCAGGACACCAACTTCCTGCAGTACGCCATCCTGCGCCGCCTGGTGAAATACGAAGGCAGCCCCGAAAATGTGTTTATCGTGGGCGACGACGCCCAAAGCATCTATGCCTTCCGCGGAGCGACCATCGACAATATCCTCGATTTTGAAAAAGACTACCCCAATCTCCAGGTATTCAAACTGGAGCAGAACTACCGCAGCACCCACCACATCGTATCGGCGGCCAACGAAGTGATCACCTACAACCGCCGCCAGCTGAACAAAACCATCTGGACCGACCGGGAGGACCGCCACAAGATCAAACTGGTCAAGTGCCTCACCGATGACGAAGAAGGCCGCCGCGTGGCCGACCTGATCCTGGAGCAAAAACACCGCCACCACCTGCCCAACTCGGAAATTGCCGTGCTGTACCGCACCAACGCCCAGAGCCGCAAATTCGAGGAGCACCTGCGCCGGCTCAACCTGCCCTACCGCGTGTTCGGCGGTCTGTCGTTCTACCAGCGCAAAGAAGTGAAAGACCTGGTGGCCTACCTGCGCCTGGCCGTCAACCCCGCCGACGAAGAGGCCCTGCGGCGGGTCATCAATTACCCCACGCGCGGCATCAGCGACGCCACGGTGGACAAACTCAGCCAGTATGCCGGCGCCCACAACATGACCATGTGGGATGCCATGCTATTCGTGGACGTCACCGACCGCGTGCGCAAAGCCCTCGCTTCCTTCCGCGGCATGGTGGAAAACTGGCAAAAACGGGCTGCCACCGACAGCGCCTATAAACTCGCTGCCGACATCCTGCGCCAGTCGGGCCTGCTCGACGCCCTGAAAAGCGACACCAGTCCCGAAGGCATCGGCCGCCTCGAGAACGTAAACGCCGTGCTCGACGCCATCAGCGAATTTACCGACGCCCAGCCGCTGGCCGCTGTCGACGACCTTGTGAACATGGACAACTCATTGGCCGCCTACCTGCAAACCATCACCCTGCTTACCGACGCCGACGAGGCCACCGGCGAGCGCGACTACATTACGCTCATGAGCGCGCACGCGGCCAAAGGGCTCGAATTCAAAAGCGTGTTCGTCACCGGCCTGGAGGAAAACTTGTTCCCCTCCTTTATGGCCCTCGAAGACCCCAACGGGCTGGACGAGGAGCGGCGCCTGTTTTACGTAGCCATTACCCGCGCCAAGGAGTTTCTGACCATCACCTACGCCCAGAACCGGTATCGCTACGGGCAGATCCGCACCAGCGAACCCTCGCGTTTTCTGGAAGAGATCGACGCGCAACACTTCGATCTGCTCGGTGGCATCGGCTCTGGACGGCAAACGGCAACCCAAACGGCCGGCCCCCCGCGCGCCAGCGTGAGCGGCAATTTCGCCAATCCGCGCACGCGGCCGCAAGCGGCGCCCGTGGCCGTACCTGCAAACTTCCACCCCTCGCCGCCGGAAGCCATCGTGGCCGGCGTGACGGTGCTGCACCTCAAATTTGGAGAAGGAAAAGTAATCAACGTGGAAGGGCCCAAGGACGGGAAAGTGGCGACCATTCAATTCAAAGGCGACGAATTGCCGGAACGGCGCATTGTGCTGAAGTTTGCGAAGTTGCAGGTGGTGTAAAATTGTTAAAAAGACCTACCTTAGCCCGAAACATTACATTTCCGGCAATCCAGAACCCAATGGACACGCTTCTCCTCACCTTCGCCAACCAGTCGTCCGACCTCTTACCCACCCTGCAGGAAGAAGACGACACCCTCAACCGGCTGCTCTCGCCCCGGGTAAAGGAACGGCATTTCCTGTTGCAGCGCGATTCCTTCGTGACGCTGGAAAAACTACCTTCCCACATCACCCTGTACCGTGACGAGTTGGTGCTGTTCCTGTTTAGCGGCCATGCCGGCCGCGACCGGCTGCTGCTGAGCGACGGCGCCGCACAGGCCGGCGGGCTGGCGCAATTGCTGGGCCAATGCCCCCGGATGAAACTGGTTTTTCTGAACGGTTGCTCCACGCAGGGACAAGTGGCACAACTCATAGCTGCCGGCGTACCCGTCGTCATCGCGGCCAATGCCCCTGTGAGCGATCGCAAAGCGACCTATTTCTCAATCCGGTTTTTTGAAGCACTGCAACAGCAATTTTCCATACGCGAGGCATTCAATATGGCCAAAGCCTCGGTAGAAACCGCATTTTCCGGGATTGCCGTGGCCGAACACCGCGACATCGGCTTTGAATCGACCAAATCGGAAGAACCGGCCTGGGGGCTTTTTTTTACGGAAAAAAGCGAGCATGCGCTCGATTGGAAGCTGCCCGCCCAAGCCGCGGTGGAAACGGGTGCGCTCGCCAACTTTACGCCAAACCAACACCTGATCGATACCCTGTTCAAAACCCTGACTGAAAACAACGAGGATATACGCAAACTGCACCAACAAATTCAGCGCGGCATACAGATTACCGTGCCCAGAAAACGCATGGCCATCCTGAATGCCTTACCCGCTCCCCTGGCCGAGCCTCTCCGCAAACTGATGGTGCCGGTGGAAAAAGAAAACGAAGGTTTCGACAAAATCAGCGAGGCGCGGCTGCGGCAGATAGCCCAGACATATACGACTTCCATGGAAATGCTGGCTTTTACCATGCTGGCCGAACTGTGGGATGCCCACTACAAGCTGGGCCGCCTGAATATGCAGGATGAACAGGTTGCAGCAATGCGCGCGTTCTTTCAACTGTCGCGTAGCGGGCGCGAAGCATTCAATTTTTTCCCCTTTATCAACGTATTGCGCGCCATTTTTGCGCAAAACGAGATTGAATACTTCGTACACGAACTGAAAGATATATGGCGCCTGACCGGCGAAGACCCACACTTCCGGGAAGCCTTACAGTTCCTCAACGACCTGCGTTTTCAGCCAACCCAAAATCAACCGGATAAAGCGGCCCTCGGATACCTCTGCAAACGCGGGGAAGAATGCCTGGCCACGTTGTACGAACACCTGGGCTTTATGGCCCGCTACAAACTGGCCACCATTCAGGGCATCGACGTGGAAAAATACCGCCACCGCCCCGACCCGCGCTATAACCATGCGGCAGTGATGCTGCACGACCTGCTCGGCGGCTTCGACGTGTCGGCCGTGAACCTCGACCGCTCACTCGATAACCATTCCGTACTGCTCATCAACGAGGATAGCTGGGAATACCTCAGCCTTTCGCCCTTTCTGATCGATGAAAATGCATTCCAGTCGCACGCCGAAATTTGTAAACTGTACCTGTTCTCGCATTATGTCAAATCGGCGGACATCTGTTGTTTCAAATATGTCAACAAACCCGACGACCCCTTCCTGGAAGTGTCGGCTGAAAATCATCCCGTCGTCAGAGAACAGTTCGAAGCCTTTGCCGAAATCCTGCTCCACCAATCCTTGAATACGCTGTGAAGAGTCCGTTCAAATTCCTGGATGCCTACACCCTCGACGACAGGCAGGCCTTCTTCGGACGGGAAGACGAAGTGGCAACCTTGTATGAAATGGTGGCAAAAAACCGCCTGATTTTGGTGTATGGCCAATCAGGCACGGGCAAAACCAGTCTTATTCAATGCGGACTCGCTGCCCGCTTCGACGCGACCGACTGGTATCCGCTCTTTATTCGCCGGCAAACGGACATCAACCAATCCCTGGCCCAACGCCTGCGACAAGCCTCCGGGCTGGACGACTACGGGTCGGCCCCCCTTGCGCTGGAAGAAATTTATGTGGCCGGGCTGCGCCCCGTTTATTTTATTGTCGACCAGTTAGAGGAACTCTTCATTCTCGGTACGCCGAGGGAACAAGCGCTGTTCGTTCAAACCGTCCGGGATATTCTGGACAGCGGCCTGCCTTGCCGTATCCTGTTTATCATTCGGGAGGAATACCTGGCATATTTGTATGGTTTTGAAAAAGCCATTCCCACCCTTTTCGACAGTCGCCTGCGCGTGGAACCCATGAGCGCGACTAAAGTGAAATCGGTGCTCGAAGGCTCTTTCCGGCAGTTCAACATCCGGGTGCAGGCGCCCGAGGCAGACAATCTGCAACGCATTATCGACAACGTCAGCGGCGGCCGCGCGGGCATTCCGCTGCCGTATTTGCAGGTATATCTGGATTCGTTGTACCGCGAAGATTTTACCCGCAGTTATCCCGGGCGCGACAACCCGCCCGGCGATTGGCTGCCCATCGAGTTTTCCCGGCAGGAGATCGACGGAATGGGCCGGATCGAAAACGCCCTGGAAAAATTTTTACATGAACAACAAACGGAAATCCAACGCCGGCTGCAACGGCAATTCCCGCAAACGGGCGAAGATGCCGTGCAAAAAGTGCTCGACGCCTTTGTTTCGGAAGAAGGCACCAAACGCCCGGTGGGCTTCGAACAACGGGGCGATGACCTGCTGGTAGAAAAACGCTGGGCCGATCTCTTTCGCCCCCTGCAACCCGAAGCGCTGGGCGCCTGTTGCCGCATGCTGGAACAAGCCCGGCTGTTGCGCGCCGACGGCGAACACCTCGAACTGGCGCACGACGCCCTGGCAATCCTGATCGACAAACAACGCTCCGACCAGCAGCGCCGCCTGAACGAAGCGCTGCGCCGCCTGCAATACAGGCATCGCGAATTTGCCGATACCGGCGAATACCTCACCCGCCGGCAATTCAACGCCCTGGAAGACCTCCTTCCCATGCTCGAAGACCGGCTCGACGATGATGTCATAAAATTTGTGACAGCCAGCCGGAAACATGCCGAACAAACCGAACGCGCCGAACTGGAAGCAGAACGCCGCAAACGCAAACAGGCCCGTCGGGTGGCCGCCGCGGGTATTTCACTGGCAGCGGTCGCCTTTGTGGGGTTCGCACTCGCCTGGATGCAATTCCTGACTGCCAACCGAGCCAAAATTGATATAGCCCGCAATGCCCTGCAAGCCCAGCGAAACATCGCCACCGCGCTGAAAATGGATGGCAAATACGACCAGGCCCTGCGGCAACTGGAAGGTACCAGGCAATTTATTTCCGTGCTAAAACCAGCGGAACAGGCGGAAATCATACAATTGGAAACCAACTGGCAGAAAGTACGGAAATTCATGGCTGCCGGCGACAGCCTTGGCGCCGCCGGCGACCTGCGCGCCGCCCTGGCCCAATACCGCGAAGCGCAAAAAACCGACCGCGACGACCGTATCGACAACCGCGTCGCGCAAACCAGCCGCGATATCGAGACCAAATTCCAGGAATACCGCCTCTTCGGCGAAGCCTTGTACAACGCCAGAAAATACGATCAGGCAATCCGGAACTTTGAAAAAGCCCTCCTCCTCAAACCCGGCGACCCGGAAGTGACGCGAAAACTTGAATGGTGCCGGCAACGGTAACCCGTTAAAAATTAGGCTTCACTTCCCCTTTGTTGCAAAAAATTTTGTTGTTTTTTATTTACCCGCAAAGTATATTTGCCAATGTATTTTAACCTTTTCATTAATCCGGTAATCCCCAATGGCCGGAGCCGCCTTTTCCCGCCGCTTTCCTGCCGTTTTTTCAAGACACGTTAACAAGCTCAAGGCCGTTTTTCACGCAAAGTCAATGCCCTGCACTTTGTGTCTTTGCTCTTTTGTGGAAAAAAACCTGAAAAATGCGAACACACAAAGGTGGCGGGGGGCTTTTGTGCGATATTTTAACGAATCTTTCATCGTAAAAAACCAAGGTTATATGCGCACCCTTTTTACTCCCGTTATTATCGCCTTCTGGTTGAATCTTTCTATTCTTACCGTTATCAATGCCCAAACGCCCCTCTGCGACGTTTTCACCTGGCTACAGTGCGGCGACTCACTTGTAAACGAATCCACGCAGGGTACCGGTATCGATTACAACATTGTAAACAGCTATCCCTGTCTTCAGCAATTCGGCAGCGGATTACACGGACCGGACAAACTGTACAAAATCAACATTACGCAGCCCGCCGGTCTTCGTTTCGTCCTGGATATCCTAAACGGCGCCGACCTGGATATGCTGCTCTTTTCCTCGTGCGGACCGTTCCCCCAAAGTTGTCAATATTCTTATGAAAACAACCAGGCAACGGGCATATACAGGGAGGTGCTGGACGTTTACCTGCCGAACCCCGGCACCTATTATCTCGTTGTGGACGGCAAAGACATTTCCGGCTTCGGCAACTATAACCTGTTCGTCGATTGCGATTGTGATTACATCGAGCCAACCAATAACCCGCCGTTGGGACAAGCTATTTTTTGCGACGATTTTGAAAATTACATCGCCAACCAACCCATCGACCCGCAATCCACCCGCTGGGAATTATGGGACAGCCTCGCCGCGGACGCCAAGGTTACGCCTTCCGGCTATTCGGGCAATGGAGCGCGCATACAAACCGCGGGAGCTGATAATCCCCGTGTCTTGTACGATCTGAATTACCGGGACCTGGTGAACGGCCGTTACCGCCTTTCCTGGAAAATGAACGTGACAGCCGGTAAAAAAGCCCGGTACAACTTCATGCACCGTTCGCCTGCCTCCACCCCGCCGATCAACTGGGCATATCACGTTTTTTTTAATACCGCCGGAACCGCCGAACTTCGCGTAGCAAATCCTGCCAACGCGCCCATTGCTACTTTCAATTACCCGCAGGACGTATGGTTTAACGTGGTTAACATCGTAGACCTGGACAAGGACAGCGCCGAGTTGTATATCAATAATAATTTTATAGCCAAATGGAAATTCAGCGCCGGCTGGACGGGCTCCCAGAATTTTAACCTCAAGCGCGTGGGCGCCATCGAATTCGTGGCCGCGAACAATACCGATTTCCGGATCGACAATATTTGCATGTGGATAAAAACGGACGACTGTACGGGTGGCAGCGGACCAGTATGCGTGAAAAACGGCGTCACCTACCCAACCGCCGACGAAGCCCGGTGCGACCTGTACACCTCCGGCGAATGGAACCTGTGTAAAGTGACGACGGTGTGCGACTTCGGGGGAACGTTTATCAATCGAAGCGACCGGTTCGTCGGCACGCTCGATGTTTCCGACCTGGCGCCGACATCCTTATTGACTTATCCGGAAATTATTGATGCTTACAATGGCAATCCGCCACAGCCCTTGTACGCGGATATTTATATTTTTAGTCAAAATACGATTTCAGGGGGCAGTATTTCATGGGGAACCTCTTCGACTGATCCCAGTTTCAGGAGATTCGCTTTCGCGTGTAAATCCTGCAGCTATTCACTCCCTCCGTTTGACGATTGCATACCGGACAGTTGTAATAAAAGAGGCGAAGTGTTGTGGTATCCTGATTGGGTAGGAAACATACCGAGAAACAATTGCTCCGACCTGTATTACCTGGTCGTGATGGGTAGTCTGGGCGTTACTTATTCCACCAATGTGGTCGACTCGTGGTTTTGTCCGGAGCCGATGGATAACATCCTGGAATGCAATACAACCGTTTCCGGGAATTTCAGTACGAGCACCGGCTCCGTTTCACCACCATCGATGATCTGCTATAACGGTTTGCGCGACTATCCGCATTGGAAAAATGAATTTTATCGCTTTACCTTGGATCAACCCAATGAAGTAACATTTGAACTAAGTTCCCAGGATTCAATGGGAATTTTCCTGTTCTCTTTTATGTGCGGGGAAAACTGCGTGGGGTACGCGGAAAATTCGCCACCCATTAATGAAAGCGGAAAACTGACTGCAACCCTGAGCGAAGGGACTTACTATCTGATGGTATCTAGCCAGTCCGGGGGGGATAACAATCCCTATCAGATCAGTGTAAATTGCCGGCAATATTCCGCCTTCGTGGACGAACAAACCTTTGTGAGCGGGAACTTCCCGGCCTGTCCGACCGATCCTTCCGCACAGCACCAGGTCGGAATTGCCCCCAGCCCAACGTATGCGCCATCCGATTATTTCAACTTTTACTTCAGGAACACAGACGGTCAGTTAAAAGGCAACCTGGAAGCCAGCCAATATTGGCACAACGCCAACCAAACCCAATATTTCAACCTCAAAGCCGACCAAAGCGGCGATCCCGCGAAATGTTCGTTTCTGCCCGGCGATACTTTCTATGTCTTTATGCACCAAACTGAAAACGGCAGACGCACTTTCAAACAGTTTTCGCCAAACTTCTCCACTGGAAACCCGGTCGTATTTCAATCCGGCGCTTCGAGTCTGATCACCGGCCTGAACGAAGAAGAGGTGGTCAATTTCGGAGCCGAAACGTCGTTCATCAGGACAAGAGCCGGTTCCGGGGTTTACCCGATGCGATTTTCCACCAATAAAAAATGGGCTATTGAAAGAGTAAATAATTCTGCGCCCTGGCTGACCATTAACCCGGAATCGGATGATGGCTCCGAAACCATTGATCTCATATTCGAAGAAAATCCCTCTCCCCTGCCCCGCGGCGTCGTCCTGCGCTTCTACTCTACTAACGCCTCCGACCTGTACCGGCAATTCGTCAGGGTTGAACAACAAGGCCAATGCGTCATTCCCCAGCCGGTAAACATCGTACCTTCCGCTACCTCGGTTTGCGCCGGCGTCCCCTTAACCCTCACCGCCGACGTCGGCGCGCCGTATCTGCATCTGTACAACTATAAATGGAGCACCGGCGATACCACGCCCGCGATCACCAAAATGCCCAATACGAGCACGACTTACGCCGTCACCGTAACGAACAAATATTGTTTCATCACCAGCGTCGATGCCCAGGCAATTACCGTGAATCCGCGTCCCAATGCGCCGGCCAACCCCGCCGGCGCCACTATGTGCGCGGGACAACCGGCAGCACCGCCGCTTTCCGTGACGCCGCCGGGCGGCAACCTGCAGGTATTCTGGTTTGCCGATGCCGCGGGCGGACAACCCTTGTCGCCCAATCCTTCCAACCTGTATGCGCCGGCTCCACCCCCGGCTGTCACCACAACCTACTACGCGGAAACCCGCAACCCGGTCACCGCTTGCGTCAGCGCCGTTCGCACGCCCCTCGTACTGACCGTGATCCCGCCTCCGGTCATCACCTTGAATGAAACGACCTGTTCGCCCTCGCTGGAAACCTACACCATTGTGGCCACAGTCACAGACGGCAATACGCTTACGACCAACCCGGTGTTTCCCGTTCCGCCGCCCAACGGCAATGTGTACAACATACCCGATATTCCCACGGGCACAGACCTGACGTTGACAACTTCCAATGCCGCTTGCAGCGTCATACTCGACGTGACATCGCCCGAATGTCTCTGCCCGGTAGTGATCCCGCCGGTTTCAGGCGGCGACAAAAACTATTGCCGCGGTGAAACGCCGCCCACGCTGACGGCGAGCGTCGGCGCCGGCGAAACCGCCGATTGGTACGACCAGTTGAGCGGCGGCACGCTGCTGGCCATGAGTACCCTGACTTTCACGCCCACCGGCCCCGGAACCTATTATGTAAACGCCCGCAACCTGACGAACAACTGCGTGAGCGAACGTATCGCCATAACCCTGACCCTGAATTCAGTAAATACGCCGGTTTCAGGCGGCGATAAATCCTTTTGTCCCTACGAAACGCCGCCCGCGCTCTCCGTAACTGTCGGCCCGAATGAAACCGCCGACTGGTACGAACAAATGAACGGCGGCATGCCACTGGAAACGGGGACCCCTGTTTTTGTTCCCCTCGGCCCCGGTACGTACTTCGTGAACGCCCGCAACCTGGAAAATGGATGTGTCAGCGACCGCATCGCCGTTGCGCTGACCCTGAACGCAATACCGGCATTTTCCGTCGTGTCCAAATCCTGCTCCGACGACCTGAAAACATACACGGTACGGGTGGTCACCAACGCGGACGGCGTCCTGGCGCCGCCGCACAGCGTTGCCAATCCGATGGCCGGCATTTTTGACATTTCCGGCATACCGCAAGGGCAGCCGGTGAGTATTCAGTTGAGCAGCAGCGACACCGGTTGCGAACGGGATACCGTGCTGGAAGCCCATTTTTGTTTTTGCCCTACCCTCGACAAGCCGGTAAACCCGATAAATGTGAATGTGTGCGCAGGCGAACCCAACATCCCGCCGCTCCAGGTATCCGCAGGGCCGGACCTGCTCGCCAACTGGTATTTCAACGGTCAGTTGCAGGCCGGCAGCCCCACGCTGGCGCTGAACGCCGCTGTAGCCGGCGATTATTACGCCAAAACATTCAACCCGGTCAATCTTTGCGAAAGCGAAGATTCAACGCTCGTAACCCTTTCCTTCAAACCATTGCCGGCGCTAACGGAAGGCATCAAACAATGCAACCCGGCCTGGACGCAGTACCAGGTGACCGTCACTTCCGATGCCGTTAATTTTACCAGTACGCCGTTTGTTGTTCCCAGCAACAACGGAAACGGCACTTTCACTTTCTCCGGCATCCCCGTCGCCACTTCGATTTCGATAACAGCATTCGCCAACGGTTGTAGCAGCGCCATAACCGTCGATCCGCCGGTATGCTCCTGCACCGTATTGCCCCTGGCGCCGCAAAACCCGAACAATCCCACCATTTGCCTGGGCGACAATATTCCGGCACTCAGCGTCACCGTGACCAATCCCGGCGCCGAATCGGTGGACTGGTACGACCTGCCCTCGGGCGGCATTCCCGTTTTCACCAATTCGCTCCAATATCAGCCGCAAATAGTCACAAGTTCCGTGACCTATTATGCGCAGGCCAAGCTGAACCAGAACCCCAACTGTTTCAGCCCGCGCACGCCGGTCAGCCTGACCGTGAATATGCCGGCTACGGCCAATGCCGGCGCCGACGCGGCTATTTGCGCCGGCGACAGCCTGACGCTGAACGGCGCCATCGGCGGCAGCGCCGCTACAGGCGCCTGGACCGTTACGCCCATCAGCGGAAAATTCTACCCGAACGCCAGCTTCCTGCAGGCGCAGCAATACATCCCGCCGCCGTCATTGACCGGTGGCATGCTCACGCTGACGCTGACAGCCTTCCCCGCCGCGCCGTCCGTTTGCCCGCAGGTAAATGATCAAATGGTACTGACCGTGCACCCGCGTCCGGTAGTGACCATCCTGGAAAACGACTGCGAACCGGACCTGGCCCGCTATTTTATCCAATTCACGACGGCCGGCGATCAACTCACGTTTACCCCCGAGTTGGGCGAACTGACCGCAAACCCCGACGGGTCATACACCTATAGCAACATTCCGGAAGGGCAACAGGTGAGTATCGCCGCCCTGTTTGTCGGCACCGGTTGCAATTTTATTATTTCACCGCCGGCAAAAGAATGTTTATGCCCTACCGACATCCCCAAACCCGGTTTTATCAAAAACGAGCAGGTGTGCGCGGGTAATAACCAATTTCCCACCCTCGCCGTAACCACGCCGTCCGGCTTCACCGTGGATTGGTACGACGCGGCAACCGGCGGCAATTTGCTGGAAACCGGTACGCCGACGTTTCTTCCCCCGGCCCCCGGTGCTTACTGGGCGGAAACGCGCGATTTGCTGACCGGCTGCGTTTCCCTGCAACGGCAGGAGGTGCGGCTGACCGAGGCGCCGATCCCCGTGGCCGATGCCGGGCCAGATCAATATGTTTGTCCGGGGAGTATCGCCCAACTGACGGCTGTACAAAACAGCGGCTACGCCTACCAGTGGAGCAGCGGCCAGAATACGCCCGGCATCGAAGCGCCGGCGCTCAATGCCACGTACTACCTGACCGTGACACTGGGTATTTGTTCGGCAAACGATTCGGTACGGGTCAGCGTGTTTCCGGCTGTTTCCGCAACGATAATACCCGATGCCGCGATCCGCTGTAACGGCGGCAACGACGGACAACTGCGCGCCCTGCCCGCCGGCGGAACGCCGCCCTTCGGTTTTACCTGGTCGAACGGCAGTTCCGGCCAAACGATTGAAAACCTGGGCGCGGGCGCCTACACCGTTATCGTCACCGACAGCGCCGGCTGCCAGGCCGAATCCGCTTTCCTGCTCGACGAACCGCCGGCATTGTTTTTAACTGATACGACCGTCCAAAATGCGACAAACGGTTCAAACAACGGCTCTATCCTGGCCGAAATCGGCGGCGGCACGCCCGGCTACCAATACCAGTGGCTTTTGCCGGACAACAGCCCCATCCCAGGCCAAACCCAGGCCACGCTGAATGCTGCCGGCCCCGGCGACTATCTCCTGCGCGTGACCGACGGCAACGGCTGCGTGTTCGTGGCCGGGCCGTTCACCATCCGGAATATCGTACCCGCCGCCGAACCCGAATGGGCTTCCTACATTTCCATCTTCCCCAACCCTGCCGCGGGCAAAATCTACCTTCGTTTCGACCTGCCCCGGCGGGCCGAAGCCGGCGTAGAAATACTGGACATCCTGGGCCGTCAGGTGTTGTCGGCCCGGCCCGGCGCGGTGCAAAGCGACGTGCTGGAGTTTGATTTGTCGGTTGTGGCGGCGGGGTTGTATTTGGTGAAGGTGAATGTTGACGGAGTGGTGGCGACGAAAAAAGTTTCACTCAAAAAATAATCGGAAATGAAAAAAACATACCCCGGTTGGTTGGTCTTCCTGTTGGTTATTTCTGCGTGCCTTGACCAGCGCCCCGGTCAACTGGACTTTCTGGAGGTACAACTGCAAACCCCGGAGGCAACAGACCTGAACACGGTCCGAATCAGGGCTCAGGTCATCCGGCAGGGAAGCACCGTCGGGGGAGCTTGCGGTTTTATCTGGTCGTACGACCGCGAAGCGGTGGAGGGGCTGCAAAGCAATGTCAACCGGATTACCATACCTGCGCTCCCCCCGCTTAGCGACAACGGATTCTTCGATGCCACACTCGATAACCTGGAAAGAGCTCGCACGGTTTTTTTTCGCGCGTTTGCCCGGGCAATAGAGCCGGAAGCCGGAGAACGGATCGTCTGGTCTGAAAAAATTGAATCGTTCACCGTCGGCGAAATCGTGGCGCTCACCGGTACCGCCCTGATTTTCAACGACAGCGCCGCGGTTTACGGTCAGCTGCGCGGTCTCAAAGGCGCCAAAGTGGACGCTTCGGAACACGGGCACGTCATATCGGAAACCAATCCCATGCCGGCGCTCAGTTGTGGCGATTGCCGGGCTTACAACAACGGACCGAGCAACGACGACAACATATTCGACAGCGCTTTCCCCGGACTTAAATTCAATACCACCTACCACGTGCGCGCCTACGCCATTGCCGGCGCCGATACGTTTTACAGTGTGAAAACGGATACCTTTCGTGTCCGCGACGGCTGGAAACGCATCACCGATTTCCCTTACCCTTATGCGGAAGGGGCGGCAGCCGCGGTGAATGGGAAAGCTTACGCCGGTTTCGGCTGCAAAAAATCAAACGGCTGCCTGCCGGGCGATTTGGTCCGGGATTTTTGGGCCTTTGACCCGGCCGGCCAGTCGGGCAGCGGCGAATGGACGAAGTCCGCGGATGTTTCACCCTTTATCACCAACCGCTACAACGCCTCGGCTTTTGCCCTCGACAATGCATATTATGCCATTTTCGGAGAATATTCCGAAAACGATGAATCCAATCCGTTGCGTGATTTTTGTAAATTCGATATAACAACCAACGCCTGGACGGCCGACCTCCCTTTTGCAGGCGCCCGGCGTACCGGCGCCGTGACCTTTGTAATAAACGGAAAGGCGTACGCCGGATTGGGCATAGATGCGGACGACAATGAATTTAACGACTTTTGGGAATACAATCCTTCGACTAACACCTGGCGCCAGGTGGCGGGTATGCCCCTGCGGCTCAGCCCGCTCGACAACTCTGAAAATACCGGGCGTTATGAGGCCGTATCGTTTGTTATAAACGGCTACGCCTACGTGGGGGCAGGCCAGTGGAAAGCCACTGCACTGCGCGACTTCTGGCGCTTTCGCCCACCTGCCAATGATCAGGACCCGGGAGAGTGGACGCCCGCCGCTTTTCTACCCCCGGAAGCCATTGCCCGCTACCAGGCCGTCGCATTTTCCATCGGCGAAAAAGGTTATGTGGGAACCGGTTATCATCCCACCGAAGGTTACCTGAAAGATTTTTGGGAATACGACCCTATCACGGATAAATGGAATAAAAAGACGCCTTTGCCGGGTAGTGCCCGCACCAACGCCATGGGTTTTGCCCTCGACGGTTACGGTTACCTTGGCGCCGGTCAGACAAAAGTACCCGTCAACGGCGGCCTCTCCTACACGGAATTGAGTTTGTCAGACTTTTGGCGGTACATCCCGGAAATAAAATAATTGCTCCTATGAGATACTTTTTCATGCTGTTTTTTGCGCTCGGCACATTAATTCCGGGCTTCACCCAAAACCTGTACCCCCTTCAGGTCGCGGCAGACAGTCTGCAGTTCAAGGTA
>JAKLJF010000014.1:14487-19595 GCA_023151335.1 Thermoanaerobaculia bacterium
CCCAGCCTGGAGTGGGCTTCCCCTGAACTTCTTTTCAACGCCAAACGCGGCGACTTCCCGGTCGTCAGCAATATTACCCTGCGCGAAGGCGATCTCGTCGTGACATATTTGCCGGGCAAGGCCAAAAGCAGCCTGTCGTACAGGATCGATCTTGGCCTGCGCCTGCCCGGCGGTGATTCCATTGCGCCGCAACCCTACGAACTGGCCGAAACGCCGCCGCCCACCGGCAGCAAAGAACAGCGGCAACTGGTATGGCAGGATTTTACTGAACAGTTACCTGATTTCGACGCGCCGTATACCCTCTTTGTACGGCGTTCGCTCATGGGCGCCGTTAACTGTGCCGGAGAACGTCCGGCATTTACCCTGCAAAAACAATTGCCGCATTACGCTGCCGGCGCCGCGGGCATCGTACTCATCGGACTTGGGCAGGTATATAACCAGCAGAAAAAAGACGCCTACGAACAATATCAGCAGGCATGGGCTGCCGGGCAGAGCCAGGAAGAAGCCGGTTCCTTCTTTCAAACTGCCCATGACAAACGAAATGCGGCCCAGGCTTGTACCTACGCCGGCTGGGCATTGTTGGGCGCCGACGCGTTATGGTATGTTTTCCGGCATTTGAAAATCCGCCAGCGGCAAAAAATATACGATAAATTTTGTGGGCAGCCGTCATTGTCTTCACTGCGCCTGCGCCCTGCCAGCGTACCGCAAAGCCCCTATCCGGGTCTGGGCATTTCCTTCACCTTTTCAACCGGCCGGCCATGAAACAACTGAAACGACTGATTCTCACCGTCATTATCGGGGCGTATTGCTGCGCGCTGTACTGCCAGGATAATAAATACGGGTGCTATCACGATTTACGCGCGGAAGGCGTACGGCTAATGCAGCAAAAAAACTACGGCGAAGCCAGCAACCGCTTCTGGGCAGCGCTCATTACCTGCGCGGAAAAACCGGCCAATAACGACCTGAGCGATCTGATCCAACAGTGCCAGGCCAGTTGGGTAAGGGATCTGGAAAAATCTGTGCAACAACAAAAAGAAGCTTACCAAACGGCCCTGGCAGCCCAGCGGGAGGCCGAAGCGGCCAAAGTATCGGAAGAAAAAGCCCGCAAAGAAGCCGAGGCCAATGCAACACTGGCGCGCGAGCGGGGTATTAAAGCCGAATCGCTGCGTTTAGCCTTGCTCAGCGACATGATCCGGCAAAAAGGCCGGACTTCCGACGCCCTGGTGCTGGCCTACCTCGCCCTTCAAATGGCCGGCCCCGATACCAGTGGCGTGATGATGCGCGCCTTCGGCGAAGCCGTGCGCGATTCGATGACAAATACGCTGTTCAGCAGTCCCAACGCGGCGGAATACCTGCAACAGGTTGCTGGCGGCCAAATCCTTTTGCTGAAGACCGCCGGAGGGCCGTTTTATATCATTAAAAAGACGAACACCCCCGGTGCTACAGCCCGGGTTGTACAACTGGAAGCCGGCTTTACCCATGTGGTTGCCGCGCCTGCCGGCGACCTTTTCGTCGCCTGGGGATCGGGAAATACGGCACGACTGATCGATGCCGGCGGCGCCTTGGTGGCCACCCTCAACGGGCATACGGAAGCGATCCGCTGCGCCGCTTTTTCGCCCGATGGAAAACAAATTGCCACCGGCTCGCGCGACAATTCGGCCCGGATTTGGGATCGCGGCGGAAAACTGCTGGCTATGCTCGGCGCCCACCAGGGGAATGTGCTGGAAGTCGTGTTTTCGCCCGATGGCGCCGCCCTGTTCACCCGCTCCGCCGACGGCAGCGTCAGCGCATGGGACATCCAGGGTACGCCCACGGCAGGTTTTAACGCGGAGAACAAATTGCTGCGCCGCGCCACCCTGTCGCCCGATGGTAAATGGCTGGCCTCGGTTTTCTCCGACGGCAGCGCGACGTTCTGGCATGCCGGCGGCGCCAAACTCCGTGACCTGGACAACGGCCATGACAAAATACAGGGAGCGTTTCAGTTCGCCCAAAATGCCCCGCTCGCGGCGGTTCGTCAGGGAAATCAGGATGTCGGCATTTGGTCGGCCGAAGGCAATTTGCTGCAAACCCTCCGGCATCCGGCCCCGGTAAACGGCTTTCGCATCGGCTCCGACGGCGCCCGTTTACTCACCTGGGCAAAAGACCGAGTCGCGCGGCTTTGGGATGCAGGTGGTACATTGTTGCGCGAGTTCAGGGGGCATCAGCAGGAAATTATATCGGCAGAAATGTCGGCAGACAATAAATTTATATTGACTTCCTCGAAAGACGGAACGGCTAAACTGTGGGACATCAACGGCAGTATTTTAAGCGAATGGATTACCGGCGCCGGCGCCCCCGCTCAATTCAACGCCGGCGACCCGGGGGTATTGCTTACGTTGAACGATGGCCGGACCCTGGCTTTTTCGCCGTTTCCGGGAGATATTTACCATCAAATGGACCGGGGGGAAATGCTTTCCGGCAGGAACACAGCCCGGTTGTTACAGGAATTTAATGTTCAATTTTCCGATGCTTTGCAGTAAACGGCAACCGATTGTTTGTCCAAAGCGTTACAATAGCCAGAATATCCCTCACCACCCGAATGCCCGCATTTTTTCTGCCTGACCGGCAGCGTCCAGCGGCTTCAAAACTGCTTTGCCGGAAATCCCCTGTTCATCCAGATACTGCGACCAAACGTTACCTTCCCGGTCATAGTACAAGTATAAACGGTCGGCGGCATAGTCCCGGGTCAGGCGATTGCTGATCACGTCGCGAACCGAGTGCCCCGACAAGCGCACGCCGAGATTGGTTTTTTCCGCCTGCATTTGTTGCTCGATCAGCCGCTCGCACCGGCAGCCGGCGTCCGTATATTTTACCCGCATTTGCCAAACCTTGCCGTTTTCACCGGCACGGATCAACCCGTGGTGTGTGACCGAACCGGCGGCGAACCAGATTTCATAAGCGCTTTGCGCAGAAAGCGCAACGGTTTGAATCCAATAAATCATCGAAAGCAGGATAAGACTCTTCATAGCAACATATTTTTTATTGATCTCATTGACCACATTGATCTCATTGACCTCATTAAAAAAGAAAGGCGGCAGTCGAGGTTCATCGCTATCTGCCGCCCGTTCTTTTTCATCACCGGGTATTGGCTTTGGGGGCGCAAAATTTGGGGCCCGGGATTTGGTTTTTCCGGGATTTGGGCATTGGTTCCGGGGTTTATGGTTTCAGGGGCCGGTTAAGTGGGGCTGGTTTCCGGGGAATGGTTTAAGGAGTTTACCCTTCAATACCGGCAGTTCATGGGATTAAGGTTTGGGGTCCCGGAAGCTGTTTTTAAGGGGTTTCATCTCCGGCGGTTGTTTTCAACTTTTTTTGGGATCAGGCCTTGGGGTGTTTAATGAAGCGTGTTTGTATTTTGTTGGTTTTGAGGTTTAGTCGCAGGGACTAAAAAAATGTCAATTACCCGAAACTCAAACTTTGAGTCGCGGGGATGGCGCCCCGCCAAGGGTGTACGAATCCGCAACCCGCCCAACCCGTTAAACCCGCTCAACCCGCTCAACCCGTTAAACCTCATATTGGATATTTCTGACAAAACAAGCCGCTCTGCTTTTCAGGGATTGGTTGTAATGCTACCTTTGGCCGCCCGGAGCCTGGATTTTTTCCGTACTGTTTATTTAGTTAACCAAATCTCTCCGTCATCAAGATGAGTCGATTCATTTTACATCGCCTTTGCCTGGCAGTGGGGGCAATCCTTGCTGTTGCTTTTCCCTTACATGCCCAGAACATTTCCTCCGCCAAAGAAACAGCCCTGCGTTTCCTGCAGGGCAATCCCGCCCAATTCAACCTCACCCGCGAAGACGTTTCCGACGTGCGCATTACCGATGCCTACGCGACCAAACACAACGGCCTTACCCACGTATGGGTGCAGCAACAACACGCCGGCATTCCGGTGTACAACGCGCTGTTCGGGCTGCACGTGCGTCCCGACGGATCGGTGCTGCACCTCGGCCACCGTTTCGTGCCGGAACTGGCCAAAATCGTCAACACTACCCTGCCCTCCCTGGGCGCTGCCAGGGCGCTCGAACTGGCCATGGCCGACCTGGGTTTTACCGGTTTTAAAACGCCGCCGGTCAAACGCAAAATCAACGAGCGCAACTGGGTATTCGAAAACGGCGCCATTTCGCGTTCAGAGATACCAGTGTCGATCTGTTATGTCCTGAATGAAAAAAAGAAACCGCGCTTAGCCTGGAATATTTTTATCGATCAGGCCAATACCTCCGACATGTGGACGATGTGCGTGGACGCGCAAACGGGCGAACTCCTGCTCAAACAAAACCACACGCTCTATTGCAACGCCGGCCACGTACACCGCGCCGGCGAAACCTGCACGGAAGAAAACGCTGCCCCTGACCTGGCAACCCAAGGTCTCCAAATAATCCGCAATCCGCAATCCGTAATCAAAAATCAAAAATCGGACGGTTCCGCCGACGCCGCTTACCGCGTATTCGCCCTGCCTGCCGAAAGCCCGGCGCACGGCGCGCACGAATTGGTAACCAACCCGCACGATCCGCAGGCCTCGCCCTGGGGCTGGCACGACATCGACGGCGCCGACGGGGCGGAGTACGCCTATACCCGCGGCAACAACGTATGGGCCTTCGACGACAGCGCCGACGACAACGAAGGCACGCCCGCAGAATCGGCAGACGGCGGCGCCAACCTCTCTTTCGATTTCCCCTTCAACCCCGATGCCGAGCCGCAAGTCAACCGGGATGCCGCCATCACCAACCTGTTCTATATGAACAACATGATGCACGACATCACCTACCGCTTCGGTTTCGACGAGCCGGCCGGCAACTTCCAGGTCAATAACTACGGCAAAGACGGAGAAGGAAACGACCCTGTTTCCGCCAACGCACTCGACGGCGGCGGCACCGACAACGCCAACTTCGCCACGCCGCCCGACGGCATCTCCGGGCGTATGCAAATGTATGTTTGGGGACGGCAAGGGGGTAAAATTGTCAAGGTAAATGCACCCGGCGCGATCCTTGGCACCTATTCCGCCACACGGGGCAACTTTGGCGGGACCATCACCACAACGCCTGTCACCGGCGATGTAGTCATTACCGATGACG
>JAKLJF010000150.1 GCA_023151335.1 Thermoanaerobaculia bacterium
AAGAACAAACTACTTGCTGTCACATTAAAAGTACCGGACGATGAACTTGCATTCTCCCGGCCCGGCTAAGCGTGTTTATGACAACGTCATTGATTACTTCTCCAGATCAATCTCGACTTCTTTGCCATCTACCGTATTGCCGATACGAAGGGTGTTGCCTTCCAGGTGGTGAATGGTCCAGATATTTCCGGCCAACGTGAGTTTGGAATTAGATTCGTCGGCGCTCCACACGCCGGATGTGGGATGCGTAAACGGCGCGATGGTTGTAGTGATCTCGAAATTGTTACCGGCTTGTAAGTGCAGGAACATCGTCGTCGTAGAAGGAGCCGCCACGCCGTCAATTTTGATCGAAGTAGAGTTCCACTCGGCGGTTAGTTTTTCGGTGAAAGTTTCGTCTTTTTTGCAGGATGTAAAAGCCACGCCCACCAGGAGCAAAGCGACGAACACAGGCATGAAATGCTTCATTGTTGTTCAATTTTATGTTTAAAGTGAATGAATTCGCGCGTTACTGAATTTCATAATTGAGCATCATTCCGCCGTCCTCATGTTCGAGGTTGTGGCAGTGGAAGACGAATTTGCCTTTGTTGTCGGGAAAACGGACAATAATGCGAACCTTTTCACCGGGAAATGCCAATACCGTGTCCTTCCACCCTTTTTCCCAAGATTGTACGACGCCCCGCCCCCCGCTGCGGTCGAGAACCTGAAATTGTCCGGCATGAAGATGCATCGGATGCGTTTCGGTACCATCGGTATTGTCGAATTCCCAGATTTCGACCGTTCCGGCTTTCACTACCTCGTCACGCCGGCTGGGATCGAATGTTTTACCATCGAGTGGGTGCATGACCATGCCCGACATGCCGCCATGTTCCATCATGTGCCCGATATTGAACGAGCGGGTAGCCACAGCCTGCGAAGCGGCCAACGGCTCTACGGGCATCAGGGAGACAGGCGATGTGAAATTGTCCGATTCTTGACGGGTAACCTTGAATTTTAAGATTTTAAAAGATTGTTTGCCCTGCGAAGGCGTACCGGTAAAGGCATTGCTTTGCAGGTATAGCTCGGTACCAACTGCCAGGCCACTGAAATTGACCAACACATCGGCGCGTTCGCCGGGTGCAAGCAGGATAGCCGATAATTCCAGGGGAGCGTCGGTCAGGCCTCCGTCTGTGCCGATCAACTGAAATTTGGCGCCGGTCGAAAGTGCGAAATTGTAAATGCGGGCATTCGAACCGTTGAGGAGCCGAAACCGATACGTTCTGGTAGCAACTTCCAATACCGGCCCTATCGTACCATTCGCCAATACCGATTCGCCGAACATACCGATAGTGCGATCACCCATATCGGGATTATAGTTCAATCCACCTTCGAGCCGCTTGTCTTGAACCACAAGCGGCACATCATATTCCCCGGTCGGCAGCCCCAAGGCCTCCTCCTCCGCGGAGGAAACAAGAAAAAAACCGGCCAATCCCCGATACGCCTGGCTGGCTGTGGCCATGTCAGGGTGCGGATGATACCAATAAGTTCCGGGGCGATTTTTTACCGGAAAACTGTACTGAAAAGTGCCGCCGGGAACGGTTACATCGGTCGGATAACCGTCCTGCGAAGCCGGTACTTCCAAGCCGTGCCAATGGATATTGGTTGATTCAGCCAAATTATTGGAGAAAGCCAAATTGAACTGCTCGCCTTGGTTGACGCGAATTGTCGGGCCGAGAATAGGCGCTTTACCGTAGCCGAGCGCATTGACGGTGATGCCGCTTCCGAGTGAAGCCGTCCCGGGTTGGGCAGTGAGACCGGCGCTGACGCCGTCCAAAATAGTGGGTACAGCCAGTGGGCTGACAAAAGCACTGCTCTCCGCTACCGTGCGGGCAATTGCGGCATTGCTCATGTCCATTTTACGGCATTTTGTACAGGCAAGTACGGCCAACACTGCCAGTAAACTTGTGCCTGCTAATCGAATTAGTAGTTTCATGTGAATAAAAATTGATCGAATTGGAAAAAGTTTTGTCCAGGACAGACAGGTTCGATCCGTTCTTTATAATATTCAGGAAAAAGCCCCGGCAGGAAACTGTCGGGAGCGTTTTTTTTGAATAATTTTTCACCATGACCTCAATTCTTGGCTCCTTCCCCTTCCATTATTCCGCATGGCTTCGCGCTACCCGGCGCCCCGCTACGGTCGTACTGGCAGCAGCCGTGGAGGTTGTTGTAAACGTCATCGGGCGCTTTGAAACCCGCGTTATCGTAGCCGGACATGGCCACGGCCTTTTGAATAGCGTCTACTGAAGTTGTGGCCGGGTCGAAGGACACCGTCAGCAGGTCTTTTTCCTTATCCCAATTGGCCGAAGTCGCGCCTGTTTGGGTCGCCGTTTTTTCAATGGCGCGTTTGCACATCCTGCAATTGCCGAGTACCTGGAAGGTTTCTGTTTGAGCGACAGGCGCCACAGTCACCGCCTTTTTTTTGATCATACCCGTTGTTGCTTGTGCGTCGGCTGTATTGAGGAAACAGGCGCTAAGTGCCAGAATGGCGAAAACAATTTTAAATGATTGCATCTGAAATTAAAATTTTGAAAATGAATAACTTGAGTGAAATACAGTCCGGCAAAAAGGACAAGGCTGAGAAATAGTTTAAATTTCATTGTTAGATCATTATATTTTAAGTTTTTGAATAACCGGTGAAGTGACAACAAACAGTGTAAAACCGGAGCAAATGGTCAGCAAACCCAGCACCGAAAACGCCCGCAGCAGCCAGTTACCGATATGGTCGCGACTTTCGTAATCCATGACATGCAGCATCCAAAGCCAATCGAAGATGCGCCATTTTTCATTTCGGAATTTTTCTACTGTGCCCAGTTCGGCGGCGACATATACAACAGTTTTTGAAGGGTGATTAAAGGTGATTGCCCATGCAGGCAACGCATTTTCCCGATATTCGTGGTCTAATGGCACGGATTCGAGATATACGGCAGATTGTAAAGTCGGAGTGGCATTGAACTGCCGGGCCGCCAGCTCCACCGCTTCTTCTTTTGACAAGGCCTGGCGTAACTCACCTGTTTTTGCATCCGCCAGACGCGCTTTGCGTGGGCGCCGGTGGTAGGTGTTTTTTTCAATAAAAATTACCTGCCAACAAACCGCGCCGAGTACCGGTACTAGCCGCACGCCGAGGATGCTGTCTGGCCGTTCGCCCGCTGCATACAGGTTGGCGATAACCACCGAAGGCGACACCCAGGTCGTTGTGTCGGGCAAGAGCAGAGGGGCAGGCCGGCGTTGGTAGTCACCATGTATCTCGTCCATGTCCGACCAGCTGAAATACAGACCGCCAGCCGTCCAGAGTAAAAATTGAAATCCTATCGTGATGCCCATATAGCGGTGCAGTCGGCGGAGGTAGTATTGGCGGGTGTGACGCACGATGCAAGTAGGTTTACTGTTTAACGAAAGATGCCTGGCCTAGGACTACTTGCTTATCGTCGGTAATGCGCAACCGATACATACCTGCTTCCAGATGCTCCACCGTCAGTTTGTTTTGGGTCAATGCAGCGACGTACAGCAGACGTCCATCCGCCGACCAAATTTCAGCCAGGTGCGCTATGCCATTCGCACCTTGAAGGTCAAAATAAACAACATCGGAAGCCGGATTAGGCCAAAGGCGCAACGCCTTTTCATCAACGCGATTGTCAACATTCAAAAGGACAGTATCCGGTACCAAATGTATGGCCATCGTGTAAGTATCGTCCCCGCTCAAGGCATGATTATGATTGGCGGCCAACCCTGCCAGGTACAGCGTAATGTTGCCCACGTTGGTTGCAGGCGCTTTCCAATGAAATGTCCATGAAAGACTGTCGGGTGGTGTGGCGTCCGCGCCGCAGGGCGTGTGCGACACGTATTTGCGCGGGCCGTCGCTGAAAGTCCGGGTACGCACTTGGTCGTCAATCGTGAACGTTCCAATGGTCGTGTTGCCCGCATCTTTCAGTGCCAGCCCGACGAATCCGAACTTGTCGCGCCCATTCTGTCGGAGTGTGACAATGGCGTCAAATGTTTCGCCTGGTGTATATCTCAGCGTAGTATCGCTTAACATAAGGGAAAGGTTCCCTGGCCCTATATTGACTGTACCACCATGACAGCCTGTGCAACTGGTTTCTCCTGGGGCGCCTGTATGACTGCCTACTATAGGAGAGTCACATGGCCCTGATGGTGGCAGAAAAGAAAATGCCCAGGGCAAACAAAACATGATTAGGGAAAATGCAATTATTCCGGATAATTTTTTCAGTCTCATATTGAAAAATATTGATTGAAACTTTATTCTATAAGGTAGGGCTTCACTTATGGTAATAACATCACTAGCTTCGTCCTACTACCATTTTCACCAATGATCTGGACAAAATAGTAACCTGCTGGATGTCCATATAAATCAACATATACCGATGATCTACCTGCAAGCAGTTCATCTTTCAGCACTTGCCCCAATACATCAATGACGCGAAACCGGTCGTTAGCAGAATGATTGTCTATTCGCAATCTGACCTCAAAAGCTTGGTCGGTTGGGTTAGGCGATATTGAGAATATCGGCGCCTTACCCGATTCGTGTGTTGCCACAGTAAAGGGTGTATAGTCTAATTGGTACAGTCTATTTTGTGTCGTATTTACGTACCAGATTTTCCCGTCCGGGCCAATTTCAATGCCCATGATACCGCCGGGACCGGTATCGAATCGGCCCAGTTCCACGCCTTCGTCGCCGCCGCGGTCGTAAAAGATGATTTCGCCGGTTCCGTAGTCCGACACCAGCAGATAATCGCCGATGACCGCGATCCCGCTCGGTTTGTCGAGGCTATCAATGTACACCGACCAGTCGGCGCCGGTCACGGCTTTGTATTCGTGCAAAGGCTCGGCGTATGGCGTCAGTTCGCTGGTTGGCGTACCGGAATGGATATCCAGGCGAAGTACCCGCTTGTTTCCGTTGTCCACGATGTAGAGCAGGCCGCTTTCGCGGTCGAGCGCCAGGTGATTGGCGATGTGGTCGTCAATCCTGTCCAACTGTATTTCCGTGTAGCGATGCACGATGCCGTCGGAGTGGTCGTCGTTACCGGGGCCGTGGTCTTCGCCGAAGTCATATCGGACGATGTTCTGGTTGTAGCCGTCGTTCACCCAAAACACGTTTTCTTCCTCCCACTCGATGCCCATGCTGAACGGACTTTGGTGCAGCATATCGAGGTGGCTGCCATTCCCGCCGGAAGGCTCGGCGTACACCGACCAATCACTGGTCCACAACGCCGGGCCGGTGAAATGTGAGGCGCCATTTTGGTGGTTCGCATCTAACACACCGGGTGAGGTGGCAAAATTGCCGTTGTAACTGAACGCGATGCCCGTCGGGAGCGACATGAAATGCCAGGAATTCTGGTCTTTTTTCAGTTGCGCATCCTGCGTCGGCAACCCTGCATCGAAATAAGTGACCGTACTTCCGCCGCTGGCCTCGGTTTTTTTATTCACCACCCAAAGGCTGGGAGCGGGCGTTGGCGCAAAAGCCAGATCGCGGGGTTTGTCTAAGCCGTCGGCGACTACGCCGATTGTTTTGATGAGCACGGAATCCGTCAGGTATTGGTCAATCAACACCGGCTTGGGCGCCCTGAAATATACCGTCTTGCCGAGCGTGTCGTTGGTTGTGTTCAGGTCGGAGTTGCCATTAATATTGCTCAGCCACACTTGAAGCGTGTAAAACCCGGTATCTGCCGGCGTCCACAAATTGGAAAGGCTGAAATGCGCAGATGTGAACGGCTCGACGTTCAGCCCCGTAAGCGTCTCGGTCAACGGAGCACCGCCGTTCACGGAATAACTCAGGTCAATGGTATCAATTGTCGAAGCGCCCATGTTGAAAATCAGGCCATGCACGGCAGTAGGTTTCAGGTCGTTGAAGCCGTAGGTGCTGATTCTCGACAAGGCGGCGTTGTAGGCGAGCGGCAGCGTCACCGTGAAATTGTACTGGCCGCCGTTCCCCACGCTTTTGAACTGATAAACAGGGTAATCGCCGATCATAATCGTAAACTTCGCTCCGCCGTCGCCGTAATCGTCCACATGATAAAGCGTGTATGCGGAATCTGTTTTCAGGCACCACGGCCCGACATTGACGGTTGCGTTGTCGTTGTAACCGAAAGCGGTGGTGGCGTCCTGCTGGCCGCCTCCGTTGCAGCCCACTTGTTGTGTATTGCCGCCTGTGGCGATGGGTGTTTGGTTGCAGGCATTACCGGCAGGCACCAGCGACCAAAAGGTTTCGAAACCGTAAGTATCGGTTTCGATGATGAGGCGAACTTCCGTCTCGTCGGGCTGACATTGGGCATTCAAGGCTGGGATGTACCATAGCAATAACAGCGCATTTAATAAAGTAAGGCGTAGTGTCATTTTCATGAAAAGTAGTGGTAGAAAAATGAAAAATCAATATGGTGGAAATTCTTTCAGGGTTGGGGTACTTAAAGCAAATCCGGTCGAAAAATGACCAGCCGCCGCCGATTGTATTTAAGAATCCTTCGTTTTGCCAGGTCGCGCAACACCAGCATAACATGCTGTCGAGAAACAGAAACCATGTCTCCGATGAAAGCCTGCGTCATTAAGAATTTTATTTCCCGGTCACCGGTGACGAGTTTCCGCGAGTCATGCTCGGCCATTTCTTTCAGGAAAAAACAAACCCGTTTTTCTGTTCGATTGAAACGGTAATTGAGCATCCGGTTTTCAGCTTTTTGCAAACGCGTAAATATCAAACCGTTGAACGCCTGGCAAAAGGAGAGATTCTGATGGATAATTTCTCGAAGCGCGTCCAGTCGAAGGAGCAGAATAACGCTGTCCGAAATTGACTCTGCGGTATACCCATACACTCCCGGCTTGTCTATCAGGCGTTCGCCTATGGTTTCGCCGTCGCGCATCAGGTACAACACCACTTGCCTTTCGTCATCCGCTGTTTTAAAAACTTTTAGAGCATGTTTAAAAATTTCGGCGTAGGCCAAAAGCGGTCATCGGTGTATCTTGTAAGTGACCAAACTTATTCGATATGCAACCGCAATTTGAACGGCTCACCGATGACCAGTGGAAAGTTATTAAACTTTTTTTGAACCACCAAAGAAAACGCAAACACGACCTGCGCGAAATCATCAATGCCATCCTTTGGATCACCCGAACAGGTTGTCAATGGCGAAATTTAGACAAGAGTTATCCCCCCTGGGAATCGGTGTATTATTACTTTGGTAAATGGGGCAAGGATGGAACTTGGGAATTAATATGTCAAAGTTTGAATATGGTTGAACGTATTCAGTTGGATCGGGAACCTACTCCAAGCTTGGGTCTTGTTGATTCTCAGAGTGTTAAGTTGTCGCCAATGATTTTTGAAAGCCGTGGTGTAGACGGCAACAAAAAGATCAACGGTCGCAAGCGCCAAGTGTTGGTTGACGTTTTAGGTCGACTTTGGAAAGTCAAGGTTCACGCTGCACATCAACACGACAGTCCAGAAGGGGTTGGCTTGCTGGATGATATGCCTGAACATTTTCCGAGATTAAAAAAAATTATGGCGGACAAATCCTACAGGGGAACATTCGCTCAGGCCGTTGAAAAAATTGGGTTGGTTTTCGAGGTCCCCCAACGGGCAGATGGCGCCATCGGGTTTGTTGTGGAGGCCAAGCGCTGGGTTGTGGAAAGAACCTTTGCCTGGCTAAATTTTTTCAGACGCGTTGTCGTTGACTATGAACGAACCCCTCAAAGCGCACAATCATTTTTACTCTTGGCCAATATTTCGATGGTTATTTGGCGAATTAATTGGTCAGGGCTATGAAATTTTTAAACATGCTCTTAGTCTTCCCGCAATCAATACGTAGAGAAACGTACCTTCTTCATCTTCATTGAACAATACATGAAACCTGGGCAAAGATTGGATCCTTGCCGATCGAAGCAGAGTCTTTTGCTCCGACCGGGTCAGATGGCGCCATAGTTCCCATGATGGAGCGATTGCCGCTAATGATTGTTCTGCCATACCTGTGCGAGATGTTGAATCCTTAGGGTTTTTGGGAATGAATGCCCCATGAGTGTCTGCGCAATTCAAACTTATTCCGGCTGCTGATACGCCGGATTCGTCAGGAACGTCTCATCGGTCAACGTTTTCAGGAATGCCACCAAATCCGCTTTATCCTGTGCCGTGAGTTGCAAGCCGCCCGGTTGAAGATTGTATTGCATCAATTCGTCCACCGTGGCGGAGGACTTGACGCCGGTATTGTAGTGGTCGATCACTTCTTCCAGCGTAGCGAAACGCCCATCGTGCATGTACGGTGCGGTGAGCGCGATGTTGCGAAGACTCGGCACTTTAAACCGGGCTTTGTCCATCGGATTGCCCGTCACTTTTTGACGCCCTTCGTCGGCTTGTTCCGCATCGGCATCGAGACCGTTGTTCATAAATTCGTCGTTGGTGAAATTAAATCCCGCGTGGCAGTGAAAACATTCCGCCCCGCGTTCGCTGCCGAAAGGATCGAATTCCGTAAAAAACAACTGGCGTCCCCGCTCCTCGCTGTCGGTCAGGGTTGCGGCGCCGTTTTTCCATTTGTCGTATTTTGCGTTGTTCGACACCATCGTGAGCATGAATTGCTCCAGGGCTAAAGATACGCGCTCCGAGGTAACCGTCGCATCGCCGAAAGCCCGCGTGAACTGGTCGGTGTATCGTTTATCTGCGGAAAGTTTGGCCACGACGTTGGGTAACGTTTCATTCATCTCCAGCGGGTCCTGGATCGGCTTCAATGCCTGGTCGCGCACGTGTGGAGCGCGGCCATCCCAAAACAATCCGTTCAGATGCCAGGCTAAATTCATCACCGGCATGGCCTGGCGTTTGCCGGGCAGACCTTCCACACCGAGGCTGAATTGGCGAATGTCGGAAAAGGCGTCTTCTTGTTTGTGGCAATCGGCGCAGGCTTGCGAACCGTCTTTGGAGAGCATCTTTTCGTAAAAAAGCATACGGCCCAGTTGCACCCCGGCTACTGTGAGTTTGTTGTCGGTGGGCAAATCGGGTGTAGGGAAGTAGCCCACATCGAGATTGTAAGGCGTAGCGTCGTAAGTAGCGGGTGGGTCAACCGGGTCTTTAGGGTCGCAGGCGGTGAAAAGAAGGGTGAAAGCAAACAATGTGAAGGGTATTTTCTTCATAAAACGGGTAGTTGAATGTTTTTATGTAATGGCTTTGTCCGGTCAATTATCCTTTTTCCATTTGGGGTTATTCAGGAATTTTTCATCCGTCAGCGTTTTTAAGAAGGCTACCAAATCCGTTTTTTCACCTTCTGTCAAACTCAAAGGCCGTACCGATGCGCTTTTGTTCGGATGCGGCTGTCCGCCGGAATTATAGTGCTCTACCACGGCTTCCAGTGTCCATAAAGAGCCGTCGTGCAT
>JAKLJF010000151.1:0-7051 GCA_023151335.1 Thermoanaerobaculia bacterium
GCCGTTCTGCCGGATGAGGAATGTGCCCGCGTTGTGCCCGCAAAACAACTGGCCATCAAAAACCTGCAACTGCCATACCTGGCCCTGTGTGCCGGGTATCAGTTGGAATCCGGAACCGTTGCGGGCGAAGACGCCCTGATTGGTACCGACATACAACTGTCCGTTCCAACGGGCTGCCGTATATACCGTGCCTATTCTGCCGGTTTGATCCGAAAAAAAGGTAAGCGGCGAACGCAGGGTAACGAGGTCTATACCCCGGTCGAGGCCAAGCCACAGGTTGCCGTCGCGGTCTTCGCAAAGGGCGAGAACCGTGTTATTCTGGAGCCCGTTTTCCCGGTTCAGGTGGTAACGCAAACCGCCGTTGGAATCCAATATGTAAGCGCCGTTGAGAATCGTGCCGATCGCCCAGCCACCCTGCCGCAGATGCAAGGCTTTATTCAGCTGATATTGTTTAAAAACCTGGTTTAAGGGATGGTTCCAGGGCGTACACCGTTCGCCGGCAATTTGGTAGATACCGTGATTGGTCGTTCCGGCCCACACTCCGCCGGCCCCGTCGGGCACGATGAATTGGATAATTTTATCCGCCAGCGTTTCCGTGCCCGGCAGAAAGCGGAAAGTATTATCTGCCAGCAATTCATAAATGCCGCGCCCGATGACCGGCGCCAATACCCGTCCCTGCGCTTCCCGGACGAACATGATGGCGTTGGGCGGCTGCAGGATGGTTACCTGTTTGTAATCGTACTTGTAAATGGTGGAAAACGACTGAAAAAGCACAAAATCTTTGCCCGCCAGAATATGCCAGATCTCTTCTTTTTCCAAACGGTCGCCGCGTATTTGGGCGCTCAGGGAATGATAGGCCAAACGGCCGTCGGCGCCGGTTTTCCAGTAGCCGAACTCCGCGAACCCGCCGCAGAAAACGGCTCCATCCCGTCCAACAGCCACGGCGCGCACCGTTTGGTTCTCCGGCAGGGAGTACCGTTGCCAGCGGGCGCCGTCGAATTCCAGTAAACCGCCGTTGTTTCCGGCGTATATCCAAGCGGTTTGCCCGGCCTGCGCTATTGACCAGTTCTGGTTCTGCGCCCGGTAGTCCGCGGGGGTAAAATTGCGGATGCGGGGAATATCCTGCCCGGGAAGGCCGCCGGCCGATGCCAGAAAACCAAAAAACAACAGGAATATATGCCGCATGACAGCAGCAAAGAAACACAGCAAAAGTGAATTACCCTCAAAAACGCAGCAATTTGCCCTGGCAGAGGGCGCCGTCCACCCAAATCCGGTACATCAAAATGCCGGCGTAGCCTTTGAGTTCAAACGCCGGTATCCTCAAACTTTGCCGGCCGGCATCCAATTCCGTTTGACGCGTGTACAAACACCGTCCGTCCGGTGTATTTACTTCCAGCGTCACATGGGATATACGCGGCAATTCAATGGGAATTTGCACGTCATGATTACCCGGGTTGGGGAATGCCGGACCGATCCACAGGTCTTCGGGCAAGGGCAGGGGCAGCATCTGAAGTGCCAGGGCCGCGGACACGCCATTCCTGCCATACCATTCCGGGGCAAGCCGTCCGGCATGCAGCGATAAGGCCTGTTGCAGCGTGATTTCCCGCAATGCCCGGCCTTCCAGGAAAAATGCCGGCACGTCCGGCGCCGGCATTGCCCCGCCGAAATTTATCCAGGCAACGGTAACCAACCCCGGTTCGGGTTGGAAATAATTGTCTGCTGAAAAATCCGGCACGCCAGCAGGGCGCAGCGCCGTGATTTCCACCAGCGCGGGATCGAAGGACAACGCAAATTGAAAACCATCCGGGTGCTCCGGCGCTTCCAGGTATACCGGAATGGAAAAAATGGCGTCAGAAGAAAGGTGTTGATCCTGCAGGCGAAGTACAGCGGGGCTCCGGTCGGTTGCAGTGCCGGTCAAATTATTGGTCAGGGCATTGGCATTCACATCTCCCACCTTAATGCCAACCATGTCGGGCAAGGGCGTTTTACGGTTGATGTCGAACGCTACCGATTCCGGCACGGCGTTGTAAAAAGGATTATCAGGTAAAGGAAATTCAAAATCGGACGGCACGAAACGCCAGGACGTGTTATTCGGCAACTCGGTGTAAATACCGAGGATCAGTTTGCGCAATTCGACAATATCGTTCACGGTGACGGCTCCGTTCCGGTCGATGTCCGCCGCCAGGATTTTATACGGGTTATTCAGCAGTTCGAAATCCAGGATGTGTTTGAGGATCAATATAGCATCAAAAATGCTGACGCCGTTCAGCGGGTCAGTGTCTTTGGATGGCGTGATTTTGTAGCGATAACCGGAAAGCGTATCCGACAGCAGACCTGCATGCAGGTTGACACAATAATCAATCTCAAAAGTATTGGAAGGCGGAGGAGGCCAGGTGGTTTCCATGTGCCAGATCAGGTCCTCCAGGCCGTTTTCCCCGTACAGGACGCAGACCGTATCCGGCAACAGTTGGAACACGCATCCGGCAGGATTGGCGACCGACACGCTGGAGTACACCTGACTCTTGTTGCCTGCGCCATCGGCAGCCCATACTTCCACCACCACCGGGGCGCCCATATCCGCCGCCGTCAAGCGGAGCGGTTGGCCGGCCACCGGGAAACCCCAGCCGGTCCCTGCGCGCCGGATACCCAGTCTGATACCTGCCTTAGGTGTGCAATTGTCGCTTAAAGCGGCCAAAAACTGTCCGGGCTTTACCGTGGCCACGCATTTTTCGCCGCCCAGCGCCACCTGGATGTTGCCTTTGGGTACCAGCAAGGGAGGTACTTTGTCGGGTTTGCATTGTGCGGACAGTATTTGACAAATACCGGCAAGAATTATGGTAAAAACGATCCTTTTCATGGCAGTCATAAAATTAAAGCCGAATGATGGTTTGCTGATAAACGCCCCGGTCGGTTTGTATAAAAACCATGTAAAATCCCGGCAGCCAGGTGGTTAAGCGGATTTCTATGCCCGACCTGGCCACGTTTGGGAAATACGCGACCCGCCGGCCCGCCAGATCGAACACTTCGACGGCGCGCAGCAGTTCATCTTCGGCGGCCACGTTGAGTTGTTCCCTCACGGGGTTGGGCCATACCCGCACCGCGGATGCCCGTTTTTCCGGTTCTTCCGTCCGCACCAACTGACGGATCACCAGGGGCGTTACCGCGGGCGCAATTTCCGGCTGGGTATTGTCCGGCGTAAGTCCCTGGATATTGCGCATATACAATTTCGTCACGATCTCCGCGTCGTCGCCGCCGGAAAGGTCTTCCGTCTGATACAGGGGCTTGCGCAGAAAGATGTCGTCTTCGATGACAATGAACATACGTCCGATGATCCCGTTGCCGCTCACCGGCACGCCGTCGGTGCGCGAGAGCGCCACGTCGATGCGGTGCTGCCCCGGGAAATGCCGTTGAAGGCACAACAAACCGTCCGCCGGATTGCCGAACCAGGAAGGCATGGGCTCGAAATACAGCGGACGCAGGATGTCGGGGTCATAGGAAACACTGAACGACAAGCCGTGCAAATTGCCGGCGGGCGCGCCCGCGGAACCGAGGATAACGGGTATGGGCGAGGTTTGGCCCGTAAACAGCGTATCCGCGGGAAAAGACAAGGCCGGGGCCGGTGTAGTCGCCATACCCGGTACCGATTTCGGTATATCGAAGGGATCATCGGCAAGGGGGTTGATCACCTGTCCCCAGTTAGCCGCGATGGGCAGCGTATCAGCGGCGTTGATCATACCGTCGCCGTTGGCGTCGAGGCGCCGGAAATTGACGGCGCGTTGCGGGGTGCTCTCCGGCCAGTCGGGCGCGGGCTGGCCAATCCACTGTACGGACGCATTCGGGCGCGCGGGGCCGGAAGCGCCAAAGCCCAAACCCAGGTACAGCAGGTCGTGGTGGTTCACCGCGCGGTTTTGGTCGGCGTCGCCCGGCCAAACGAAAACCGCCGAATCCGCGGGCAGGTCCAGCAGGCAATTCAGGGCGGTTTCGAGCATTTGAGCGCAGCCCAGCGAGTCGGTTATGGTCACGCGGTACACGCCGAAGGGCAATCCGCCCAGCGTTTCGAGGGTGTCGCCTGCCGGCGCATTCAGCACCGACGTGGTGCCGTTGCTCCAGTGCAGGGTCACGGGGAAATGAATGCCCGAAGGGTCGGTCGCCCGAAGGGTCACGTCGCCTGCCGGCTGGTTTCCGCCCGGACAGCGGGGAAGCAGTTCCAATCCCCAGGACAGTACCGCGGCGTCGCTTATCTTGGTCGTCCCTGTGCCCGTGCAGCCCCCGGCGTCCGTGACCGTGACCGAGTAGGCGCCGGTGTACAAACCGACGATGACCGGGGTGGTATCGCCGGTGTTCCATGCGTACTGATAGGGCGGAATGCCATTTTTCGGCAAGGCGGCGGCCGTGCCGGCCTGCCCGGAAACACAGTTGGATAGGGTGCCGGCAGTATTCAGTTGCAGGCTGTTCGAAACCGGCAGGTTGAACCAGGATGTTCGGGTACAACCATTGGCGCCTGTAACGGTAACGGCATAGGTACCGGGAGAAAGGCCGCAAAGTTGTTGTACGGTATCGGCGGTCGACCAGGAAAATGAAAAGGGCGGCTGACCAGAATTGATGAGGAGTTGGATGCAGCCGTCGTTTTGGGCGCAACTGGCAGGTAATATGTCTGCGAAAAAAGATAATTCAGGCTGCATTGAAAACACCCTGAAAATCCCTTCCAAACTGTTATTATCCTGATCCGTTACAGTCAAAAAATACCATCCTGGAAACAATCCTGTAATATTCTGCAAATTGGAAATAAACCCGTTTGGGCCTTCCCACGAATATGAATAAGGCGCAGCACCGCCAAAAGGTTGTTGAAGGATTGCCCCGGTGGGTGTATTACAATTTTCCGACACCGAAATACACGTGTTTTTCAGTTGAAAATCAGGTGGTGCATCCGAAACGCCAATCCTAATACCCCCAACCTCATAAGAAAAAGGTATAGAATGACTTGAACTACCTGCTTGTATAATTTCTACCGGAGCGGCCGGTAAACTTTCATTCAATAATACAGGTATTAAACCTGCATCAAAGCTTAGTACCCTAAAATTCAAAACAAAAATCGTTACGGAATCCGGACGTGTGACTCCATTTAACGTTTGGTCAAACCAAAGTAATTTCAAACTGCCCGCAGTATGATTAAAATTCGATTGGGTTAAATCAGGTATATTAATTGGAGTAACTGATAAAAACTGCAACTTAGCATGGTCCCACGAAAAACCCATTTGGAGACCAACAATATTTTTGAAGTCGAACACATGGAGGGGCAATTGTACAGTATCGCCCGGTACCGCTACTACAATTGGTGTTTCAAACCTCAAACAAGACGAAGTTTGAGCAGCGAGGCGTCCCCAAAAAATAAATAATAATATCAATAACGGCAAATTGAACCGGCTTGACCCGGCGTAATTCATATGTCGCCTTTCTTTCATGCGGATAGACTTTGTTTTTTTAGATTAAGAGGCTAAACCATATTTAACCCTGTAAAACTACGGGCATCCGCCTGGCCTGCCAATTACATTTTAAATGCGTTATAGGATTTTTTCTTTCCAAATACCGGTCAACAAAAATTAACCAGGTGTTTAGTTTTCGGTTTTTTTGATTAAAAAAGCAAAATATTTATATAAAATGCCGCGATAAAGCGGCACCCGTTTATTTATTTTTTTAAACAATTATAGATTTTTTACTTTCGGCTCTTCAACCCGGAACAGCGCCCCGGGAGTAAAAAAATGCACCGCACCAAACTCATCGAAGCTCTACGCGCGCTCCACACCCGCGAGCGCACCCGCTGGCGGCAGTATGTACATGCCGGTTTTTTCAACAAACACGAAGACTTGCGGCGGTTGGCCGACTACGTGTTGTCGTTTGCGCCCGCGTTTGCCTCGGAGCACCTCGACAAACGCGTTGTCTGGCAGCATGTGTTCGGGCCGGAGTCACCCTGTCAGGAACTGAAACTCAACAACCTGATCTCGGACCTGTACGAGTTGCTTCTCGGTTATCTGGCCTACACCGGCTACGAAACCAACCTGCCGGAGCAGCAGTTACTGGCGGCCAATGCCCTGCTCGACCGCAACCTCAGCGCCCAGGCCGGCCACGTGCTGGAACGCGCCCGCACCTTGCTCGACCGCCAGCCCGCGCAAACCGCGCGCCGGCAGTTCCTGGAAATACGCTGGTGGGAATCGGCGGAAATACTGGACAGCCGGCAATCGCGCCGTATTGCCGGCCAGCACCTGCTGTGCCAGGCGGAGGCCAACGACCTGGCTTTCGTACTGGAAAAATTGCGCCTGGGCGCCGCCATGCTCAACCGGCATGGACTGGCCGTGCTCCAGGCCGAAGAACGCCCGCGCTGGCTGCCGGCCATCCGGCAATGGTGCGCCGAAGAACCGCTCCTGAGCGAACACCCGGCGGTGCGCGTCTACCTGGCCGCCCTCGAGCTGCTCGAAAACCCGGCGCCAGATCATTTTTCCGCGCTGAACGCCCTGCTCGACCAGCACCACGCGGTATTCGGGCCGGAAGAACTGGCCGCCCTGTACCAGTATGCCCTGAACTATTGCATCCGCCGCATCAACGACGGCCACCCCGAGGCTTACCGCGAAGCCCTCGACCTGTACCGCACCCTGCTCGACCGGAACGTATTGCTCCGCCAGGGGCGGCTCTCGCAGTGGACGTATAAAAACATCACCACCGCGGGCCTGCGCAGCGGCGCTTTTGCCTGGACGGAGCAGTTTCTGCACCAATACCGCGACGCGCTTCCACCGGCAGAACAGGAAAACGCCTTCGCCTATAATATGGCGGCCCTGAATTTTGAAAAGCAAAACTTTCCCGCCACCCTGCTCACCCTGCAAAACGTGGAATTCACCGATTTCACCTACCACCTCGGCGCGAAGATCCTGCAACTGAAATGTTACTATCTGCTCGACGAAACAGAGGCGCTCACAGCCCTGCTGGAAGCCACCCGGCAACTGCTCCGCCGCAACCGCAGCCTCTCCCCTTTCGGCAAAACCGCCAACCTCCATTTTCT
>JAKLJF010000151.1:7061-9133 GCA_023151335.1 Thermoanaerobaculia bacterium
ACTGCTCAGCGCCTGGAAACAGTCGAAAATCCGGACGACTCCGCAAAAATGGCGACAACAGCGCGCGGCCCTGGCCGAAAAGGTGCGCCGTATGCAGCCGCTGGCAAATAAGGATTGGTTGATGGAAATGACGGAAGGGTAAGTGTGCGAAAAAAGCCCGGCAGAAAGAAAGTTACGAAACAAGGTGGAGCGAAATAAAAAGGTCATTGCATGATTTAGGTGTTTGGAAAACGGAATTATATTTGTAAAATTAATCTCTGTAAGTACCTGGCCGGATTTAATTGAGACTTTCTGCGTAAAATCAATTTTGTACGTATACTTATAATGAATAAGCCGATTGGCAAAAGGCAAAAAGATGGGGAAGATTCCAAGACAATATTTCAATTTTACGCGAAAACAATGCATGGTCGCCTACGCTGCCCAAACCCAACGTTCAAAGCCAACGTAGCGCAGCGTTTGCCATAAATAACGCAGATGACAAAAACCCAGGCCCCCCAATCACTCAAAAACCGCTTCCTATGCAAAAAAAACTATTACACTTACTCCCCTTCCTGCCCCTCCTTCTCCTCACCGCCTGTCAGCCCGCCGGCAGCCCGCCCACCGCTGCAGCGGAACCCAAATTCCGCCTCATCCAAACCGACACCTTCCGCTTCAATAACTTTGTGGATTGCAACATGGCCGAGGCCTGGATAGGCGACACCTTCCGCATTTTCCCCGGCAAATACGGCGAAGACCCCGTGTGGGGCGAAGCCCGCGAACTTAAGTTCTCCAGCGGCCGCCATGCCGACGAGGCGTTCAGCAATCCCGCTTCCGCGTACATAGCGCCTGCTTTGCCGAAAAATGCGCCAAAGGGCCAGCCCGGCCTGCACGGCGCCGTCTGGTTCGAGACCGTGTACCAGGACACCCGCGACACCGCGGGCCGCACGCTTTACGCCGTGTACCACAACGAAAATTACCCTGAAACCCTGCCCTACGACCCAGCTACCGGAGAAGGGTACATCGACAAGGACTGGCCACTCGGCCTCACCGAACGCATCACCCCGGCAGCCGTTTGCCGTATCGGCATCATGAAATCGACCGACGGCGGCTGGAGTTGGGAAAACAAGGGCCTGTTCCTGGAAGACAAACAGCCGCGTATGATCCTCAAGCCGCACAACACCTCCAAAACCTTTGCCGGCGGCGTGGGCGACCCCTCGGCAGTGGCGGTGGGCGAATATTTGTATCTTTTTTACGGCGAATACGGCTATCCGGGCGTCTATGATGCCGCTACGTACAACCCAGACACCGAATGGAGCGGCCAGTGCATCAGCGTGGCCCGCATCCGCATCAGCGATCTGGAAAATCCGCAGGGCAAAGCCAAACGGTGGGACGGCCAGGGCTTCAATGCACCCTGGGATGGCGTGGGCAAGCCCATTGCTTCGCTCCAGATCCCCAGAGCCGAAGGCGGCGGCCCGGCCTCCTCGCCAAAAGGCGGCTTCCACTGGGGCCCCTCGGTGAGCTGGAACAGCTACCTCAACTGCTGGGTGATGCTCATGGGCAAGGTGGTGGGTCAGTCCTGGATCGGCAACAGTGTGTATATTTCCTTCAACCCGCATGCCGACCTCGGCGCCGCCAACAATTCCCAGGCCTGGACCAAGCCGCAACTGCTGTTCGACAAACCGGGGCATACCATCTGGTATCCGTCCCTGCAGCCGCTGAACACGCCGGAGGATATCGCCAACCGGCACACCAGCCTGCGCCTGGGCAAAAAGGCCAGGCTGTTCTTTAAGTACTCCGATTTGGGGAAATATTGCTCGGAGTACATCATCGAGTTCGAAAAGTAAATACCGGCTACTCCCTGTGCATAGCGGCAGACTTCGGCGCCAGCCCCAGTTTTGCTCCTTCCTCCAGCATACGCTGAAACCCCGGTTCGAACTCGTTCGGGATCAGTCCGTCGAGAATGGCTTCGCGAACGGCGGTTTTGATAATGCCTACCTCCCGGGAAGGCGGTATGCCGAACGTTTCCATAATAACGTCGCCGGTAATGGGCGGTTGCCAGAGGCGCAGGCGGTCGGCTTGAGTCACCAGGGCCA
>JAKLJF010000151.1:9143-9379 GCA_023151335.1 Thermoanaerobaculia bacterium
CCGACTCGCACAGTTTCATCAGGTCGTCTATGTCGGGGCCGGCATCGAACAGCAGACGGCGCACGGCGCTGTCGGTCACTTCCTCTTTGGTCAGGCTGATCGGCCTGAGGTGCAGGCGCACCATTTTTTGCACGTAATCCATCTTGCTGTCGAGCGGGAGGCGGAGGTTGCGGAAAATGCGCGGTACCATGTTGGCGCCGAGCCATTCGTGCCCGTGGAAGGTCCAGCCGGTGTCG
>JAKLJF010000152.1:0-3764 GCA_023151335.1 Thermoanaerobaculia bacterium
AATTTGGAAATTTGATTGTTTCACGTTGCTACAGCGATTCTCACTGCCCGTAATATCCCCCAAAACAAAAAAAAGGCCGCCTCGCCAGCACTTGCGAGACGACCTCTTTTTATCTCAGGCGATCAAACTGATCGCCTTACTTCGACTGTATCATCTTCCGCACCGCGCTGTCAGTGGCGGTTTCCATTTTGTAATATAACACACCCGCGGTGTTGAGCAGGGCGCGGTCCAGCGTCATGGCGTTGTGGCCTTTGGCGAAGGCGCCCTGTTGCGTGAACAGTAAGCGGCCCGTTTCATCGAACACCGTCAGCGTGGCTTCCGTTGCTTCCGGCAAATAGAACCCGATCTGCGTTTTCGATACCCAGGGGTTCGGCTGATTTTGGTACAGTTCGAATCCCTGTCCGGCGATCACGGGGCCATTGGCGCCGTTGAAACGGAGGGCTATCGTCATTTTCGTCATTGCGTCAGTGGGCGTCATTGCGTAAGCCTCTGCCTTGGTGATACGACTTGAAACGGCCAGCATCTGCTCCAGGGCGCCGGCAGCCAGCGCCCGGAAGGTTATGCTGAATTCGCCGGTAGTTTCTGCCCGGTCGAACGACGTGGTCAGGGCGTGTTCGGCGTTGAAGATGGCGAAATTGCCCAGGCTCATGTCCGGGCCGGGCGTGATGCTCAGCACTTCGAGGTTGGGGAAGTAGAGGGTGAACTGGTAGCCGGCTACTTTTTCGGCGGCGCGGAAATGTAGCGTAAACGTTTGGCCGGATTCTATTTGACGCCGACTGACAGTCGGCGTTACGTCGAACAGCAGCGCGCCAACCGTACGGTCTTCCGCGCTGGTCAGGTTGTTGGAAATGGCGTTGCCGTTCACGTCGCCTACTTTTACGGCCACAAAATCAGCGTCGGGCAAAGCGCCCGGGTTGGTCGCCGAGATCGTTTCCGGGAAAACTTCCTGGAAGGGATTGGCTACATTCGGGAACTGGTAGGATTTTTCCACAAAACGCCAGGACGAATTGTTCGGCAATTCCGTGTAGATGCCGAGGATCAGTTTGCGCAGTTCCACGATATCGAAGGTGGTGATCGAGCGGCTGTTGTTGGCGTCGGCGGCGATCATTTTAAACGGGCTGTTGAGTGGTTCCAGACCCAGGATGTGTTTGTTGATGAGCACGAGGTCGAAGGTGGAAACGCCGTTGAGCGGGTCGTTGTCCTTGGTTGGCGTGATGGTGTAGTTGCCGCCAGCCGGTACGGCATGGAATATGTACTGGCCCTTGTCGTCGCTCATGGTTACCTGGTTGATGGTACCGGTAAGCTGCACCGCGGCGTCCTGCAGGCCGTTTTGCTGTTCGGTTTTCAATACGCCGTTGACCACGATCTGGTTGTCGTTGCACACGCCGTTCTGATCCTGCACCACCACGTAGGTTTCGCAATAATCGGCGTTGCCGGCCTTATCTACCGACCACAGTTCCACCAGTTGGGTACCCAGTTCGTCGCAGGTAAAGGTGACGGCCGTTTGCGGGGTGCCGTCGGGGTTCAGCGGGAAGCCGTTGCCGGTACCCGATTTGCGGATGCCGATCTTCAACTGCCCCGAGGGCGTGCAGTTGTCTTCGGTGTATTTCAGGAAGTCGGAAGCCCACAGGGTGATCATACCCGTCGGCATGAGGTTGATGCTCAGGCCATTGACGCAAACCACCGTGGGCGCTTTGCAATCTTTTACCACGAAAAGGTATTCGCAGGTGGTTTCGTTGCCGCAGCCGTCTTCTATAAACCATTTGATCTTGTGCGTGCCGTAGGGCAGTTCCGGGATCACGAAATTGCTTTGTTGCTGTTGGGTGTTCCAGCGCACCGAAGCCGTCTTTTTCGTGCCGCTCACGGTGGTCTGGATCGTAAAACCGTACTTCTGGTTGGCCGGTACCGGGCGACCATCGAACTGCCGGATCGTGCCGCCTGTGTAGTTCGGGTTGGCGGCGTTGCCGAAAGGCACGGCATTCCAGCCCAGGCCACCCAGGCCGGTGTTCACGCTGTTGATCACCGTTTCCATCGTGCCGTCGCCGTCGAGGTCGAGGAAAAGCAGGTAGCGGAAACTGATATTGGCGTTGGAACACAGGTCGGTGGCCGTGACACTGAGATCAGTCGGGCCTTCGCAGAGGTTGTGGCTGTTGATGGTGGCATCGTACCAGTACATTTCATTCCAGAGCAGCGGATCGTTCGGCGTCACGTCGCAGACTTCGACCTCGTCGGGGCCCGGGCAATTTTCCACCAGCGGATCCTGCGTATCGATCACTTTGACGATCTGTTTGTAGCGGTAGCAGTTCGTACTGGCGATGTTCGGTATGGCCGTGCCCTTGTACGTGCCGCCGTGGTAGAACACCGAATAGTTGGTGTTCGCCTCACCCGGCGCCACGGCCACGTTCGAGGGCGTCCAGGGCGCCGGCGTTCCCAATGCCGACACGGTGGGGCCGGTGAGGTTCGACGGATGGTTTGTTATCGCGTTCGGGTTCGGATTCGGTATTTCCACGCAGCCCTTGTTCGGGTCGTAGGTGCACCAGTTGATGATCGTCCAGGTGCGTTCAATTTTAAAACAGGCATCGGGCACCACGGTGAATACCTCGTCTTCGTAGGAAACGCCCAGCAACTCGCAGTCTTCGCCAAAGAATACGGGTTCGCCGAAGTTGCCGGTGCCGTCGCAAACGGTCACGATGACATCGTTGGGGAACCGCACAAAGTAATCCTGTTCGTAAGTTACGATGATCCGCTGGGTGCACTGGTTCTGGTTGCTGGTGCCGCCGCAGTCGATCACCCGGAAAGTGCGCGTAATGGTGCCCTTGTTGCACACGGTGTCGAACTGGCTGTAATTGACCGTTGAAAAAACGGTATCGACGCAGCAGTTGTCGTCGGTGGTGGGCGAGCCATAAGCCCAGAACGAGGGATCGAAGTTATCGCAGGAAACCGTCAGGTGCTTCGGCGCCTTGCAGTAGGGCGGGATCTTATCTTCCACGAACACATCCACCATACAATCGTTGGCGTGCGTTTCCTGCGTGGTCAGCGAGACGGAGCCGGCATTGACCGTTACATCGTAAACGCGGAGGACCACGGAAATCGTTTTGCCGATATCGGCGCAGGTAAACAGCACCTGATCGGAAAAGGAGCCGGCATTGGAACGGCGCGCTTTGAAATATACCTGCGAGCAATTGTCGTACGAGCCGTCGTCGAAGGTTTCCGCGTCGATGAACGCCCTTCCGTCGACGCCGAGGCCCACGTTGGTGAAGTCGTCGCAAGCCGGCACCGGGGGCGTATTATCGGCTACTGTCAGCCGGAAAGTACAGGTACCCGTGTTGCCGCAATTGTCTTCTATGATATAGGTCACGATATGCGCGCCGATGGGCAAACAGGGCGTATAGCCGTAATTGGCCAGCGTATCGGCATCCCAAAGGTTGTTGTTCGGGAAGGTAGTCAGGGCGCCGTCCACGTCGTGCGTGGCTATCACGGTATTGTTGCCATTCGTCACCGTGATCCGCGCCGCGGCGCTGTTTACGCGCGAACAGGCGTCTTCCACCACCACGTCGGGCAGTTCGGCCGTGGCGCAGCAGTTGAAGGGATCGGTGCTGACGGTCAGGTTAGCCGGGCAGGTAACGGCCGGGCCTTTATTGTCCATCACCTTGATGACCTGAATATGGAATAGGGGGTTGGTAAACGGCGGTGTGGGCGTGGTGGGCAGGCACCAGTCGAGCACCGTCCAGGTACGCAGGATTTTGTAGGAGCCGTCGCAGTCG
>JAKLJF010000152.1:3774-9326 GCA_023151335.1 Thermoanaerobaculia bacterium
ATCCACGTACCCTGTCTGCATTTCACAAAAAGTATTGCCGGGATAGAGGCTGATCTTCAGGCCGTGATCCTCGATGTAGGGCGTTCCGGTCACGGCAGGGTCGGTTACCGGGGCCGTACAGGAGACCGTTACGTCGGCGGGAAGCAGCACGTCGCTGACGTGTTTGCGGGTGAAATAGATAAATTGGGTGCAGGAGGCCGAATTGCCGCTGTCGTCGACGGCGGTCCAAACGCGGCGGACATAAGCGCTGAGGTCCGGCACGCCATTGATGGTGCCATCGCAGGGCAGGTCAAAAAAGTCGTCGACAAAGCTCAGGGTATGATCGCCGCAGTTTTCATGCACTACCGGGTAGGCTTCGCCGATATTCAACACATTTTTCAGGTAATCCGGCTGGTAGTTCGTGATGCCGCAGCTGATAGTGACCGGCGAACATTCCAGCACAGGCGCCAGTTTGTCTTCCACGTAAATGCGCCCCCAGCAGGTGTTGCCGCTTACGAGGTGTTTTACGGTGACTTTCAGGGTCTGGCCGATATTGGCGCCCGAAACGGTATTGCCGTAATTCGGCACTCCACTAAGGCCCGTGACGGTTACCGTATAATCGTCGAAACAGAAATAAGTGCCTTCCAGGATCATATCCGGCGTAACCACGGCCTGGCAGTTTTGGTCCAGTGAAACCTGCACCAGGTCGTTGCAGGTAAGGGCTGCCGGGGTTTCAAAAACGGTCACAAACTTTTTCACTTTCTGGATGCAACCCGGATCGTCGGGGCCGGCAGCCTTTGGCGTGCCGCCATCCACGGTGTATTCGATAAGGTATTGGCCAACGCCGTCGCCGGGGTTGAATATGGTGGCCGGATTGCCATTGATCGTAAAGCCTTCACTGACGATGTTGGCGTCGCCCGGAATACCGGTCAACGGCACGGGAGCGGAGTACAGGCAGAACGGCCCGTCGAGGTTCGACGTGATCTGCGCGTTCGGGTATTGGCAGGAGTTGGAAATCGTGAGCACCTCGCCTTTTTCGCTCGTTACCGTGAGGCCGCCAAGGAAATAATCGCCGCTGTTCAGGGGATTTTCCGTGAACGTCGTACCCGGCGCAATGGGTATGGGGGCCGCCGGCGGACTTGGGCTGCTGGCCGAAAACAACCCGCTGATCGCGGTGATCGTCCAGGTTTTGCCAGCCAATGATTCAATTTTTATGGTTTCGCCAAACTGTCCGTTTTCAGTGGTGGTGGCGTTGTTTTTACAAACGCAGGGGTCGGTGATCAGGATTTTAGGCGTGCAGCGCGCGAACGGATTTACGGTAACCTGCGCCGTGCAGGTGGATGTATTGCCGCATTGGTCGGTCGCCGTGATCGTCACCGGCACGGTAGTTCCCTGCTGGGCACAGGTAAACGTCAGCGGCCCGGCCGGGGAGATAACAATGGCGGAGTTCGGCGAACAGTTGTCGCTCAGGGTTTGGATCAGCGATGCAACGTTTACGTTTACCGTTCCGAAAATGGTCAGATCGACGGTGGCGTTTTGACAAACGAGGGTTGGCGCCTGGTTGTCATTTACAGAAATAACCTGGACGGCGGTGGTCGCGTTGCCGCAATCGTCGGTAGCGGTCCAGGAGCGGGTGACCACCCGGCTGTTCAGGCAGTTGCCGGGTACGTTGGTTTCGCCGTTGTACACGATGCTCACCTGGGCGTCGCAATTATCGGTGGCCGTCGGGTTGCCGAGCGGCGGAATGCTGGCGCTGCATTGTTCGATGGTGCTGGCCGGCACGAAGGTAAACACGGGCGGCGTGGAATCGTCGACGGTAATGACCTGCACCAGGGAAGTGCTGTTGCCGCAACCGTCGGCTACCGACCAGGTGCGGGTAATGCTGTATTCCGGCGGGCAGGCGCCGGGCGTGGTGGTTTGGCTAAAAGAAACGACCAGACCGGTGGGCAGCGGCACGATCGTCTGGCCATTGTTGAGGCTGCCCGGCGTGGCAGCCGCCGGCGGGTTCCAGGTAAAATCGGCGTAGGCATTGCCATTACCCGTCAGGCGCAGCGAAGTACCCACGGCGTTTGTTCCGTCTTCCAGTACGCCGATATCGGTGGACGCCATGCCGTTGGCCGGGCCGCCGACAGCGACAAATGTACCTTCGTAACTCAAAAACTGCACTACCATGCCGCCATGTACCAGGGCCAGGCCGTCGGGAGCGCCGTTTTGCAGGCCGTTGACCGGATAGGAGAAAGAAACGGCGCCGAAACCGTTGCTTTCGTTGTCGATGGTACCGCTCAGCGTCATACTGCCGTAGGTGCCGCCCCCTGTGCCGTTGTACAGGAATATGGAATACGCCGACAAATCGACGCCCGCAGTGCCGGCCACTTCGATAAACTCATTCACGTCCGTTCCCGCGTTGTCGTAGTGGATTTCATTGATCCAGACTGCCGCCGCGGGCGTTCCGTCGTCGCAATTGTCCGTGGCGATCAGGTTGGCCGGGGGCGGTACGGGCGCGCTGCACTCGATGGTAATGTTTTGCGGCAGCGGCGGCGCAAAGCCGGGCGGGGTGAAATCCTCCACGTAAATGGTTTGCATGTGTACCGTGCTGTTGCCGCAGGCGTCGGTGGCCGTGTACATGCGCATGATGGTCATTTCGCCGTCGCAATCGCCCATCATCATGCTTTCCATGAGGGTGGCCGCAATGGTACCGGGCAAAGGGCTGAGCGTCAGACCGGTATTGAGAGTGCCAGCGGAGGCCGTTACCGGGCCGGTCCAGGTAAAATCACTGTATTGCTGGCCGTTGCCGGTCAGTTGCAACGACAAGCCAAGGGGCTCCGTTCCGTTTTCCGCAACGCCGATATCGACGGAGGTCATGCCGGCCGCGGGGCCATTGGTGGCCAGGAAGGCGCCTTCGTAGCTCAGGAATTGTATGACCGTGTTGGGCAGTTTGACCAGAGCCATGCCATCCGGCGCGCCGTTCTGCACGCCGTTGACCGGATATGGGAAGGAACGCGCCCCGAAGCCACTGCCTTCATTGTCGATCAGGCCCGACAGGGTCATCACGTCGTAGGTGACGCCGCCGTTGCCGTTGTACAAAACGATCTGGTATTGCGCGAGGTCGATACCGGCCGTGCCGGTCACTTCGATGAACTCGTCGGCGTCGACACCGGCGTTGTCGTAGTGTATTTCACTGATAAAAATAACCTGGGGTACGGTACCGGGGTCGCAATTATCGGAAGCGGTCACGTTAGCGGCCGGCGGCACGGGCGCATCGCAACTGACGGTCAAATCGCCCGGCAGCGGCAAATTGAACACCGGCGCGGTGTCGTCCACCACCGTGATGGTTTGAGTATGCACGGTGCTGTTTCCGTTGGCGTCGATGGCCGTCCAGGTACGGGTGATGACCGGCTCGAGGGCGCAGGTGACGGAAGTCATCGTTTCGTTGAAGTTCACCACCGGCGCGGGATCGCAGTTGTCGGTAGCCGTCAGCACGTCGGCGGGCGGTACGGGGTCGGTGCAATCGATGACCAAATCACCCGGCAAAGGTTCATTAAACGCCGGGGCCTCATCATCGGCGCCGGCCTGTACCGTGGCAGTGGTGGTCACGCCGGTACAATCGCTGCCGGTCACGGTGATCGTATAAGTGCCGGCCGAAAGGCCGCTGAAAACGGGATCGTTTTGCGGGCCGTTGCCGATATTATATTGAAAAGGGGGAATTCCACCGGTAGCCACTACTTCGATCACGCCGTTGGTGGCGCCGCAGGTAGTATTAGTGACATTGGTTGAAAGAGCGGGACAACCACAGTTGGTGGCCGCGTTCAGGGTAAACGTCGCTGTAAAGGTGCAACCCGAGGCGTCCGAAACGGTGACGTTGTAAGTGCCCGCGCTCAGGCCGGTCTGGTCTTCCTGGCCCTGTACGATACCGCTGCCGCCGTTGGAGGCCGTCCAGTTAAACGTGATGGGCGGGGTGCCGCCGGTGACGGTGAGGTTGATCTGTCCGTCGTTGCCCGCGCAGGTAGGATCGGAAACAGTGGCGCCCACGGAGGGGCATTGGACTACTGTGCCTGAAATGATCAGGTCGTTGTCGGCAGCCACCACGGAAGAGCCGATTCGGAAGGTGCCGCCGGAAGCAGGATTGCTGCCGGGATTGGCGGCGCCGCCGTAACCGTACAGGCGAAAGGTGATGGTGCCGCTCAGGTTGGTCAGATTGACCGAGATATTGTTTAACACGGAAGCCGTCGTGATCGGGATGGTGCCGAGGTTGGCGCTAAAGCCGTCGGCGCTGCTGCGCAGGGTGGCCGTGTTCGGGCCGGTACTCGAACTGCGCACAATGACGCCCACGCCCGTCACCGAGGCCAGGTAGCCGGACTGTACCGGCAGGGTGAATTCGTAATAATCGTTGTTGGCAATGGCATCGGCCAGCGTGGTAGGCGTGGAAGAGCTAAACCATCCGGAAGCATTGATCGAACCGGCGCCCGCCTGGGGCGTTAAACCGGCGCCCCGGCCCAATACGCCCGCGCTGATTCCCGCGGCGGTCGTGGTGGCATTGCTGGAGGCCTGGTTGCCGGGTTGCGGGCTGAGCTCCCAGGCTTCAATTTGAGCGATAGCCGCTACTTGCAGGCAGACGGCGAGCAAAAGGAGTAAAAATCTTTTCATGACGATTATTTAGCCAATACCATAAATGACCGAATGCCCCGGACAGCAAAACTGCCGGCGCATAAGCCAGATCGCCTTGGGACGAGGCTATTTGGAAACAAGCGAAATCCTTTTGCCGGAAAAACCGCCCGCCGGAAAACGCGGAACGGCAAGATAAAACATTGGACAAGCGACTACTGCAAGGAAACCAAATAAGCCATGAGATTAATTATGGGATTAAAAAGCATTAATTGAAGGATTAAAAAAAGTCGGAAGCAAATGTAAGGCCAGAAGATGGAATTTGAGCGGGGAATTTAAGAAATGTCGGAAAAATTAATGTGGGGAGAGTAGCACGCAAGGGCGGGAAAGGGTAAGGGGCGGGGTTTTGAGGATTTTTTTGTCATGGGAGAATGAACTGATCCACCCCTAATGCGGCGCCATCAAAGAGGCGCCCTCAACCGAAACATGAGGCTGTTGATGCCCCGGAATAGTGCGGTCTGATCCATTTACCATTGCAAGGTTGGACTCGGCCCCGTGCCATGTTCCCGGTTTTCACTTTCAATTCCTATTTGGTTCGATAGCAGTAGGTTGGCGCGCCGCCCGGCTCGAACTGGATCAATATATTTCAATTCCTATCTGGTTCGATTACAGTCCCGCGCACCGTTGCTGAACGAATACACGCGGCCATGACTTTCAATTCCTATCTGGTTCGATTACAGTTTTGGCGAATGGGATTGGGACGCCCTGGCGAATGAACTTTCAATTCCTATCTGGTTCGATTACAGTTTGCAGGGCGAAAGCAGCACCACGGACGGGCAGGACACTTTCAATTCCTATCTGGTTCGATTACAGTTTTTGCAGCATGGCTGCCCGCGTCCTGGCCGGTACGCCTTTCAATTCCTATCTGGTTCGATTACAGTACTAATATCATCAACTTTTCACCCTGGGTT
>JAKLJF010000153.1 GCA_023151335.1 Thermoanaerobaculia bacterium
ACCTTTTCACACCAGATGGTCCGGGTATTTTTACTGGAACAACTCTACCGCGCCATGACGATTTTGCGCAATGAACCGTATCATAATCAGTAGGCAGGAGTGCTCTAAACCCTCTAAACCCTCTAAACCCTCTAAACCTTCTAAACCCTCTAAACCTTCTAAACCCTCTAAACCTCATAAACCCCATAAACCCCATAAACCCCATAAACCCCATAAACCCCATAAACCCTACCTTCGCACCGTTTTCAAATCACCATCACATGACCATCACTTATCTAATTATCGGCGTCACGGTATTGATATCCATCGCAGCGTTCAATAACCCCGATATTTTGTACAAAGGCCGGCACTGGCCTTATGCCGAGGCGCGCCGGGGCGAATACTATCGTTGGTTAAGCTCCGGCTTCCTGCACGGCGATTACATGCACCTGTTGTTCAATATGATTACGCTGTATTTTTTTGGCGGATCGGTTGAGCAGTGGTTCGGGGTATTATTTCCCGAAGTAGGAAACGTGCTGTTTTTGTTATTTTACCTGATCTCCATCGTGGCAGCCTCCCTGGCTACCTATTACAAATTCAAGGACGTGCAACATTTTGCCAGTATCGGCGCTTCGGGCGCGGTTTCCGCCGTGTTGTTTGCTGCCATTTTGTTGCAACCTACGCTGAGTCTGTACCTGATGTTTATCCCGATCCCCATTCCGGGATTTATTTATGGCGCTTTCTACCTGTGGTATTCCTCTTATGCCGCCCAACGCGGCGGCGACGGCATCGACCACACCGCGCACTTTTACGGGGCGGTTTTCGGATTCCTGTTTCCCCTGGTACTGAAACCCGTGCTATTCGCCAGTTTCCTGGCCCAGTTGGGTGAATGGATCAGTTCCTGGTAAAACAAACGCCAAATGTTCGGCGCCGGACAAATTTTTACTTTTTCCGTCGCGCAAGCCCAACTGCGCGCGTTACCTTTGCAACCAAATCAGTCAAAACGATGTTTATACATCAAATTTTATAAAACGCTTTTTCTTATTCTTTTAAAATTAAATAAAACAATGGCACACGAATTCACGGATTCGAACTTCCAGCAGGAAGTGCTTCAAAGCGACAAAGTAACGTTGATTGACCTGTGGGCCGAATGGTGCGGCCCCTGCCGCATGATGAGTCCGGTAGTGGAAGAACTCGCAAACGAATACAAAGACCGCGTCGTGGTGGGGAAACTGAATGTGGATGACAACCCGGAAGTCCCGACCAACTATAACGTTCGCGGCATACCCACCTTTTTGCTGTTTAAAAACGGCGAACTGAAAGAAAAAATCGTGGGCGCGCAAACGAAAAAATACCTGCAGGACAAAATCGAAGCGCACCTGTCCTGATCCATATTTATTCAGCAGGATATATATCCGGCGCCCGGGTTCGCCCGGGCGCCGGATTTTTTATTTAACCACCCGCTTCCAGGCTTTGGGCAAATAAGTAATCAGATCGCCTGCCGTCATACCCGGCTGAGCGAGGTCCGCGGCGGCCAGATCGCCGGCAAGCCCGTGTAAATAAACGCCCAGCAGACACGCTTCACGCGGGGTATAGCCTTGTGCCAGCAAACCGGTCAGCATACCGGTGAGCACATCGCCGCTGCCACCGGTAGCCATGCCCGGATTGCCGGTACTGTTGAAATAACAGGTTCCGTCGGGGCAGGCGATCGTGGTAAACGCGCCTTTCAAAACAATAAATACCCTGTATTCCCTGGCAGCGCCGCGTTGCCGTTCAAAACGGTCAAACGAATCGCCGGAGTCGCCGAACAAACGATCGAACTCTTTCGGATGCGGGGTCAGCACGGTGTTTTCAGGTATTAACTTCCACCAACCGGGGTGCTCCGACAGCAGGTTCAGGGCGTCGGCGTCGAGCAGGAGGGGAACATTTGCCTGCCGCAACAAATTTTCCAGCGCCGCGGCCGTTCCCGGCGCTGTGCCGATACCGCAGCCTGCACCTACCGCGGTAAATCGCCCCTGATCGGGCGGGGTCATCCAGATCGCTTCGTGTGTATCCACAGAACACATAGCCTCCGGCGCCGAAACCTGCAAAATATCGTAGCCGCAACGGGGCACATGCACGGTGAGCAGCCCCACCCCGGCGCGCAGGCACGCCCGGGCCGCGAGCACCGCCGCGCCCATTTTACCGTACCCGCCATTGATCAGCAGGGCATGCCCATAGCTGCCTTTGTGCGAAAACCGGGGCCTCGGTTTCACCAGCGCCTGAATCTCCGGGCCGGTTACATAATGGAACGGCGTTTCCGTTTCGAGGGCATACACGGGATGCAACCCGATGCTGCCGAAGGCCCACTCCCCTACCCGTGCGGCATTTTCCGGAAAAAAGAAAACCGGTTTGGGTGTTTCAAAACTGAAGGTCCGGTCGGCCTGAATACAGGGGCCATCGCTCCTTTTATCGGCAAAAAGGCCGCTGGGCAGGTCTATGGCGATCACTTCATTGGGCAGGCGATTGAGCCACTCCAACACCGCGGCCCATTCGCCCGTCAATGGCCGCGTCAGGCCCGAACCGAACAAGGCGTCGATGATCAGCGCATTTTCCGGTATTTCAGGCAAGCCGGCGGTATCCTTCAACCAGTGCACGGTTACCGCCTCATGAGGGGGCAAATAGCGGATTTGCGCATCAAAATCGGCGCTGTGTTTTCCGCTGAAGTCACAAACAAATACCTTTACGGCGTAAAATTTAAAATGCAGCAAGCGCGCCACGGCCACACCGTCGCCGCCATTGTTGCCGGTGCCGGCAAAAATGTAAACCGGCCGCTCCGTATCCGGGTAAATGCCGGCAAACCATTCTGTGAACACCTGTGCGGCACGGTTCATCAGTTCCACAGAAGCAACGGGCTCGTGTTCAATGGTATAGGCGTCCCAGGCGCGGATTTGTTCGGTGGTGAAAATTTTCATCTATCAAAATTAAAAAAATGACCCAGGCAAAATTAGCAACGCCTGAGCAGAAACCGCTGCATCAAAATGGTACAAAACGAACTGTTTAAAGGCCTGAAGGTCGTCGAATTTGCCTCGGTGCTGGCCGGACCCGCCGTGGGTATGTTTTTTGCAGAACTGGGGGCCGAAGTAATAAAAATTGAAAACAAAACTACCGGCGGCGACGTCACCCGGGGCTGGAAACTACCGGCAGAAGACCCCGCGTCGCCCATATCGGCCTATTTCTGCAGCGTAAATTGGGGAAAACAACACCTGTTCCTCGACCTGAACGACCCGGGCGACCGCATTGCCGCCATTGAACTCGCTCTCCAAGCCGATGTGGTCATTTCCAATTTCAAACCCAGTTCGGCCAAACGGATGCAGGTAGATGCCGGAAGCCTGCGCGCCCGCAATCCGCGTCTTATTTACGCCCAGCTGTACTCTTTTGCCGACCCCGAAGACGAAAGCCCGGCTTTCGACGCCATACTTCAGGCCGAAGCCGGCTTTATGTATATGACCGGCGAACCGGACCGCCCCCCTGTGAAAATGCCCGTGGCCCTCATCGACCTGATGGCCGCGCACCAGCTCAAGGAAGCCATACTCATCGCCCTGCTGCAACGCGAACGCGGCGGCCAGGGCGCCTCCATTGTAGTCTCCCTGCTCGAAAGCGCCCTGGCCTCCCTCGCCAACCAGGCAACCAACTGGCTCATGACGGGCCACACCCCGCAACGTATGGGCGCCCGGCATCCGAATATCGTGCCTTATGGCGACACCTATCTCTGCGCCGACGAACATTATATCCTGCTCGCTGTTGGCACGGAACGGCAATTTCAGCAACTTTGCCGCTGCTTGTCCCTGGAGCAATTGTTGCTAAACCCCGATTTCCAAACCAACGCCATGCGCGTAAAACACCGCGACGAGCTGAATAAAACCCTCCAGGCCGTTTTGCGTTTAAAAAGCCTGGATGAGTGGATGGCCCTCTTCAAATCTAAAGGAGTGCCGGCAGCCCGAATCCGTGATATGAAAGCTGTATTCGAACAACCCACCGCAAAAGCGATGGTTTTAGAAGAAGATCTGCCCGGCGGCAAAAGCAGCAAACGGGTAAAAAGTATTGCGTTTAAAATTAGTTTATGAACAAAGATTCCATACTCAACCTGCTTCGCACGGTGCGCGACCCGCAAACCGGACGCGATATCGTGAGCGCCAATATGGTGCAAAACCTGGAAATCGAAGGCCACAACGTCAATTTTACCCTGGCCGTGCCTTCCCTGCAAATGCACGGAAAAGCTGATCTGAACTTTGCCTGTATCGGCGCCATCGTCGGACAATTTCCGCAGGCCAATGTAAATGTGCATTTCGTAGCCCAGGCGCCGGGCAGCCAGGAGAACACAAGCCCCGTACCGCATATCAAAAATATTATTGCCGTGGCCTCCGGCAATGGAGGCGTGGGAAAAAGCACGGTAGCCGTCAACCTCGCTCTCGGACTGAAAAAACTCGGCGCCCGCGTAGGGCTCATGGACGCCGATGTGTACGGGCCAAGCATTCCCACCATGCTCGGCCTCGTGGGGCAGCGCCCCAAAGTACAGGACGTGACCGGCCATATGAAAATGGTGCCGCTCGAAGCCTACGGCATGCCCGTCATCAGCATCGGCAACATCATCGAGCCGGAACAGGCCGTGGTGCTGCGCGGGCCCCGGCTGGCTGCCATCATCAAACAGTTTTTCAATGAAGTACTGTGGGACGACCTCGATTTTATGATCGTGGATCTGCCCCCGGGCACCGGCGACGTGCAACTTACCCTGGTACAAACCGTACCCGTCACCGGCGTGGTGCTCGTCACCACCCCGCAGGAGGTGGCCCTGGCCGATGCGCTCAAGGCCATGAACATGTTCCTGCTCCCGCAAATCAATGTGCCCATCCTGGGTGTGGTGGAAAATATGGCCTGGTTCACACCGGAAGAATTGCCCAACAACAAGTATTACATCTTCGGACAGGGCGGCGGCAAAAAACTGGCGCTGGCCAGCCACTCCGTACTGCTCGGCCAGGTACCGCTCGTGCAGGGTATCCGCGAAGGCGGCGACAGCGGACGACCCGCCGTGCTGGCCGAGAACAGCATCGTGGCCGAAGCATTCCTGACCGTGGCGCAAAATACCCTGCGGCAAGTGGCAGTACGGAATGAAATGATGGAGCCGACGCGGGTGGTGAAGATGGGGGAATAATATAAAGCCACCATTTCCGGGACAATCGTTTTGCGCCCTCAATATTCATCGTATTTTTGCGATCAAATTAGAAGATCGCGTTATCATGCATAAAATCCTTACCTCGGCTGTTCTGTTCTTGTTACTGCAACCGGGAAACCTCGTTGCCCAATACCTTTTCGGTCAGGTGACCGATGCGCAGGGAACGGCTTTGCCAGGAGCCGTGGTAGCCTGGGCCGGCACTACCATCGGCGCGCGTACCGACGAAAAGGGGGAGTTTGCTATCCCGCTGCCTCAGGACACTGTGGTTAAGCCCCTGCGCCTCGCTGCCATTTTTAGCGCCGTGCGCGACACGTTTCTGATCGACGATCTGTCCAGTTATTGGACCCTTCAAATGACCGCCACGGTTACCATGCAGGAAGTCACCGTGCGCGATGAAGTGACAGGGGCGTACATTTCGGTGCTGCAACCGGTTAAAACGGAGATCATCAACCGCGCCGAGCTGCGTAAAGCGGCCTGTTGCGATCTCGCCGGCTGCTTCGAGACGCAAAGCACGGTACAACCGACCACTACAAACATTCTTACCAATGCCAAAGAACTCCGAATCCTCGGGCTCAGCGGCGTGTACAATCAGGTGTTGGTGGACGGTCTGCCGACTATCCAGGGCCTGACGTATACTTACGGCACGGGCACCATTCCAGGCAGTATGCTGGAAAACATCTGGGTGGTAAAAGGCGCCAACTCGGTGTTGCAAGGGTACGAAGGCATGGTGGGCCAAATCACTATTTTCCCCCGCGAGGGCGGCATTGCCGAGCTGTTCACCGCCGATGTGCTGGTCAACAGTTTTGGCGAAAAACACCTGAACACGGCCTTTGCCGCCAATAAAAAAAACTGGACCAATTACCTGGCCCTGCATACTTCCCAGCCGGGCGGCAAATGGGATCGCGACGACGATACGTTTCTGGATTTACCCCGCCTCACCCGGTATTCGTTTTATAATAAATGGCGCTACCGCAAAGAAAACGAGAACGGATTAAGCGCCTTTGCCGTGGCGCGTTTCGTGCATGAGCAGCGCATCGGCGGCCAGGAAAATTTCGACCCCGACACCGACGCGGGCACGACCAGGGCCTACGGCCAAACAGTGCAGTTCCGGCAACCCGAATTTATTTCCAAGACCGGCTGGCGCTTCGATGCCAACCGGAAAATATCGCTGCTGGCCTCTTTTGTGGCGCAAGATCAAAATTCCTGGTTCGGCCTGACACAATACGATGCCGCTCAACGGCACGGCTACGCTAACGCGCAATACGAACTTTTTTGGGGCAAAAACCGGGCGCACGACCTGAAAACCGGCTTTAGTTTCCGGCATTTTTGGCTGGATGAAAACATCGCCTTTGCCGCCGCCGACACCCTCGGACGGCGTTTTGCCGGCAACTACCGGCGCGAAGAAAATATCCCCGGCATATTTGCTGAAAATGCGTTTCATTTCGACAACAACCGCTGGATCTGGATCACCGGCTTGCGGGCCGACCGGCACAATACGTTCGGATGGTACCTCACGCCACGCACGTTGTTGCGGTTTACCCCCTCTCCCGACCTCGATCTGCGGGCGAGCCTTGGTACGGGTTGGCGCACGGTCAATCTTTTTCCGGAAAACACCGCCCTGCTGGTGGGCAGTCGCGATCTTGTTTTTGCCGAAACCCTGCGCCCCGAACGCTCCTGGAATGCGGGTATCAATGCCACGCGCCGTTTTTCCATCGGAAAAATGCGCCTGACCGCCACCGCCGATGTTTACCACACCCGTTTCCAAAACCAGTTTTTTCCGGACTACGACGCAGATCCGTCGAAAGCTATCCTGGCCAATTTTACCGGAAAATCCATCAGCAACGGCCTGCAACTGGAATGCAGCGCCGCCTGGAGCCGCCAGATGGAATTGCGCGCGGCCTACAATTTCCTCGACGTGTTCCGGTACGTGAGCGGTAAAAAAGTATTGCTGCCCTTCAATCCGCGCCACAAGGTGCTGGGCGTAGCCACCTTCCGCACACCCGGCGAACGCTGGCAATTTGATGCCAATGTTCATTGGTACAGCCGGCAACGCCTGCCGGATACCCGCAGCAACCCCGAACATTTACAACTTCCGGATTATTCGAAGGCTTACGTGCTGGCCGGGATGCAAATCCGGCATGCCCGCAAGCGCATCGAATTTTTCGCGGGTTGCGAAAACCTGTTCGATTTCCGGCAATTGCGTCCGATACTGGGATGGGAACAACCCTTCGCGCGCGGCTTCGATCCCTCTTTCGCCTGGGGGCCGACGCGGGGACGGGAGTTCTACACCGGTTTTAATTTCAAAATAGCTCAACCTAAACCTAAAATATGAGCACAAACCATACAAATACCCCCAAACGGCTCTGATTCCTCGACCGCTACCTTACCATCTGGATTTTTGCTGCCATGTTTCCCGGCCTGGGTGTGGGGCACTTCATTCCTGGTAGTGCCAATTTCGTCAACCGGTTTCAAAACGGAATATAACTGGCTGAAGGCAGATTTTAATTGCAAGACCGGGCAGCATGCGACCGCCCACCTATGCGAGGTCTGGCAAGAGGTGTCGTCGACGGCAATGCAGGAGCGCTACCATGTTTACCGCTCATGCCTTCCCAAAACTCAATCCCGAATTCAGCACCCCTACCGCCCGGTCGCGCGTCCTGGCATCGGTGGTGGTATCGGCGATGGTCTGACATACCTGCCGCTCGTCGATCTGGCGCAGCGCCTCGGCAGTGTGTAACCGCTGGGGGGCGGCCACGGCTGCCAGCGCCTCGGCAACGATCCGGCTCATGGCGCCGTTGCCGCGATTGATGGCAATGGCGATAACGGCCGTGATCAGGGCTTCCGAGCTCAGAATATCGCGCAGGCGCGGAATGACGATCTGGATGCCGTTGATATTCAGATTGAGGCGGAAATTGAGCGCTGGCTGCACGTACAGGTCGTTGGCAGCCCGCAATTGTTCCAGCACCAGATCGGGGTCAAAACCTGCCTGAATAAATGCGCCGTATAAGGGCAGCGTTTTTTGAATATACAACCAGGCGTCATTGCCCGAGCGTTTGAAGCCGTTTTCATCCAGCACCGTGGTCACGCCGGCGGCAGAATCAATACCCACTGTTTGGAAAACGCGGGCAAAACGATCCGGCGCATTGTATTTCATGGCCGCCATGACCCGGTTGAGGCTGGAGCCGTGTTCGGCAGCGCCGACAAACTGAATGAATCCGTAAGAAAATATGCCGCTGTCATAGCTGTTGATGGCGTCGTATTTGCCTTCATGGCTCGACACATATTCCAGGGCGGCAGCCTGCTGCCGGTTCAGTCCGACCGATTCAATTTTTTCCAGGGGCACGTGCAGGGTCGATTGCCCGCCATACACTATGCCTTCCGGGTATTTCATAAAGGCTGAATAATTCACGTTGTCGCGCATGCGGGCCACCACGGTGGCGCCATTGAGCAGGGGCACCGTCAGTTCGAAACGCCGGAAACCGGCTTCCTGCCGGGCTATCCAGCTGAATTGACGGCGCATTGCCAGATAATCGCCCGATGGTGGCGTTACAATGACCGGGGGGCGATCGTCAGGTACGGTCGGTGTCACCGGCACGGTCGGCGTTACCGGTACGGTTGGCGTGGGCGTCACCGGCGTTTTTACCGGGATACGAAGTACTTGTCCGACCTTTAATGCCGTGGATTGCAGGTTGTTCAGGCGGATGATATCGTCGACGCTTACGCCGAGCCGGCGTCCGATGGCGAACAACGTATCGCCTTTGACGACCGTATAATTGGCGGTAGCAGTGGCGCCGCCACTTGTGTTGCCGGCCGTGCTGTCCGGTATCGGTTTTGTCGGAACACTGGTCTGCTCCACCCGGACTTTCAGGGTTTGCCCAACGCTAAGGTTTGCATTTTTCAGACCGTTCAGCGATTGCAGATCGGCTACGGTCATGCCGAATTTCCTGGCTATGGCATACAGGGTGTCTCCCCGGACAACCTGGTATGTAGTGATCGTCTTCATTTTTTATGGATAAAGCGGTAAGTGGAATATCAGTGCAACATTTTGAAAAACAATTCCTTCATCAACTCTTCTTCTCCCGTATTTGTTGTGTCGGTATTGACGCCTTTTGAGCGCAAGTCA
>JAKLJF010000154.1:0-8930 GCA_023151335.1 Thermoanaerobaculia bacterium
CGGTAACCTATTCGATCCCGCCCGTTCCATACACGCTGACCTACACCTGGATCGCGCCGCCCGGTTCAAAAATCAACGGCGGAAGCAATATCGCTAATTTTCCTGCCAACAGCGGAGGCGGGACAACCGTGAACGTACAATTCGGCACGGTCGGCGGCAATCTTTGTGTTACGGCCTCCAACGTATGCGACACCCCAAAAACCAGGTGCATCCAGATCGTCAATCAACCTTTGCCGGTTACGCAACTACCCGATAAAGAGATATGTTTTCAGGAACTGCCGTATTTTTGGGAGGAGCAGCCAAATAACCTGATTTCCGCTCCCGGCACTTTTATATTTACATCCACTCCATATCCTTCCTATCAGGGTTGCGACAGCCTGGTACGGCAAAAGATTATAGCCAAACCGCGCAAGGTAAAAGTCCTGCCGCCTACCTGGCTATGTAAGGACGAGTGCTACCGTGTGGGTGATTTCGATTTCTGCGACGCCGGAACTTATCAGGAGACACTTATTGCGTCGGACGGCTGCGACAGCCTGGTGGCGTTCACCATTTTTAAAATTCCGGTACGCGCCGGTATACGTCAACCAGACACCATTACCTGCCGCAAACCCACCACGGTGCTCCGGAAAGACGCTACCACTACCACGGGCAACACCGTATCCTATAAATGGGTGACCGTCAGCGGGTCGGTCGTCAGCAATGCCGATACCGCGGTGGTGAGCGAAGCGGGCCCTTATTACTTTATAGTCACTAATGTTGGTGGCGGCAAAGTTTGTCATGACACCGCGGAGGTACTCGTGCCGGTAGACAAAACGGCGCCTGTCTCCAATGCCGGGCCCAACCGGATCATCACCTGCGACGAACCGTTGATCCAGCTGCAGGGTTCCGGCTCCACCGGACCTCAATACACATACCTGTGGCTCGCGTTTAACGGCGGGAATATTGTATCCGGCTCTACTACCCTGACGCCTACCGTCAATACCACGGGCACTTACCGGCTCCGCGTGACCAACCAGCTGAATGGTTGCACCACTACCGATAACACGATCGTCTCGGCTGAAGTGGCGCCCCCGCTCGTAAATGCCGCGGGCGGCACCTATACCTGTTCCGCACCCAGTGTTATCCTGCAGAGTACAACAAACGCTGCCGGTCCCACGTACGCCTGGACAGGCCCCAACGGTTTTACCTCGGCCCTTCCCAATCCGGTTGCTACCGTGGCTGGCAATTACACGGTGGTTGTGACCGATAGCAACACGGGCTGTACCAATTCGGCCGTGGCGGAAGTGATTGCCAATGTTGCACCTCCGGGAGCGTCGGCATCGAGCGGCGTTTTGACCTGTGTGGTCGATTCGGTTGAGATCAGCGCTTCTTCCCCGGCTGCCAATCCGCAGTTTGCCTGGAGCGGCCCGAACGGCTTCACTTCGAACCTGGCCAACCCGGTTGTTACCGTGGAAGGCGACTATCTGCTTACCGTCACCGGCGCAAACGGTTGTACCAGTACTGCCACCGCCGTGGTGCCGCTCGACGATACGCCGCCCGGCGCCAGCCTGGCCGTGCCCGGCAACCTCAATTGCAACAACGCCGTCGTCAATATCACCGCCAGCAGTACGGCGCCGCCAGCCTCTTTGCTGCACGACTGGACCCGGCCCGACGGCTCCGGCACTTCCACGGGCGCCATTCCGGTGCTGGCAGCGGCTGCGCCGGGCAATTATCTGGTTGTCATTACCAATACGGAAAACGGCTGTACCAGCAGCGCCTCGGCCACGGTCAACCAAAATCCGGCCGTTACGGCAGCCATTGCCGGTACGACGAATGTGCTGTGCTTCGGCCAGCAAAACGGCAGCGCCACGGTAACGCCCGGCGGTGGCAACGGCACATTTACCTACCTGTGGAACACGGGCGACAATACCCAAACCCTGGCTGGCGCCGGTGCCGGCACTTATACTGTGACCGTGACCGACGGTGAAAATTGCACGGCAACGGCGGCGGCAACGATCACTCAACCGCCGGTGCTGACGCTTAGCGCCACCTCGACGCAACAAATGGCCAACGGCGCCGCCGACGGTACCGCCTCGGCCAGTCCGGCAGGCGGCACGCCGGGCTACACGTATCTGTGGAGCAACGGTGAAACCACTCAAACGATCGCCAATCTCCTGCCCGGTTCTTATACCGTTACCGCGACGGATGCCAACGGCTGCACGGCCATCACCATTGCAACGGTGAATGCCTACGATTGTACCATTGATGCCGCGGTAGATGCCACTGATGCCACCTGTTTCGAGGCAAACAACGGAACGGCCACGGCGGTCACTATCAATGGCGTGGCGCCCTTTACCTACGCCTGGAGTACGGGTCAAACCACCGAATCGATCGGTAATCTGTCACCGGGTATTTATACCGTGGTTGTGACCGATGCCGCCAACTGCCCCGAAGCGCTGGCATTCACTATTTCCGAACCCCCGCTGCTGAAAGCCAACGCCACGGCCGCCAACGCCAGCGGACCACTGACCAATGACGGCAGTGCCAGCGCTAACCCCACCGGCGGCACCAGTCCGTATACTTATTTGTGGAACACCGGCCAAACCGACGCTACCATCACAGGCCTGGCTGCCGGTTTGTACACCGTAACGATAACGGATGACAAAGGCTGTACAGCTGTTCAGACCGTGGAGGTGCTGGCTGGTAATTGCGGCATCGTGGCCAGTTTTATCACGGCACCGGTCGTATGCAACGGAGAGTCTTCCGGCGCTGCCACGATCGTGCTGAACGGTGGAACCGGGCCCTTCACTTATCTGTGGAGCACCGGCAGTACCGGGGAAACGGAACCCAACCTGCCGGCCGGCACGCACACCGTGACTGTGACGGATGCCAACGATTGTGAAATTACCGAAGAGGTAACCATCACCGAACCGCCGGCGTTAACGCTGACCCTTGACAACGTGGTCAGTACGCCCTGTCCGAATGCTCCGGAAGGATCAGCCACCGTGATAGCTGCTGGCGGCACCAGCCCGATCGCCATCAGCTGGAGCAATGGCCAGACCGGCCCAACGGCCACCGACCTGATCGCCGGCACCTATACCGTGACCCTCACCGACGACAACGAATGCAGCACTACCCTGCAGGTTATCGTGGAAGCCATCGATACCATTGCGCCCGTAATTGGGCCCGACCCGCTTATTGCGCAATTGGGCACCGCGGGCAGCGTGACACTTAGTATTCAATCCGTCGGGCTGGATGTTTCGGATAACTGCGCGGTCAAACGGGTGACCTTTGTTCCCCCGGCCTACAACTGCGCCCAACTGGGGCCGCATCCGGTGGAGGTCACGGCAGAGGACGAAGCGGGCAATATATCGGTGGATACGATCATCATTACCGTGGTGGACAACCTGGCGCCTACGCTGACCTGCCCGTCCAGTATCATCCGCTGTTTTGGCGACGACATCGTGGAATACGACGCCCCGGTGGCTACCGACAACTGTCTCGGAAATGGCGGTATGTTCGCCCTGGTCTCCGGTTTGCCCAGCGGATCTACTTTCCCGCCCGGTGTAACCACCAATACCTATACCTACACCGACGCCGACGGCAACATCGGATCCTGTACTTTCGAGGTCAATATCCTGGACGCGATTGCCATAACAGGGCAGGTGACCAACGATATCGACAGCCAGATGATCGCCAAAATCAACCTCAACGTGACCGGGAGCCTGTCGCCCTATACCTTTGAATGGACGTTTAACGGCCAGGTAATCGATACCACCGAGGACCTGAGCGGTATTGGCGCAGGGACTTACACGGTAGTGGTTACCGACGAAGCCGGCTGTACGGAAACCAAATCGTTTGAGGTGTTCAGCATGGTGGATACCGATGAGCCAACCTGGGCCAACGGCCTGCTCATCGTGCCCAACCCGACCAGCGGACGCCTTTCGGTCATTTTCCCGGACCAGCTCAGCCACGACGTACACCTGACGGTGTTCGACCTCACCGGCCGGCTGGTGCAGCGCGAATCGGTGCAGGCGCCCAAACGGGTGGATTTCGACTTGTCGGCACAACCCGATGGCTTGTATACCCTGCTGCTGCAGGTGAATAACCAGCTGTTGGCCAGAAAAATAGTGGTCAGCCGTTAACCATCCGGTTCAGACTGATAAAATACGTATTCAGCGGGCCGTCTTTCCTGTTCGGTGGGAAAGACGGCTCGTTTTTTAATAAAAACGTTACTTTGTAAGATGTTTCCCGGTTTTCTTCTGTTTTAAAAAATCCCAATCTTTTAATTGCTCGTATGTGAACGGAGCGCGCCGCTGCAAGGCGCGTTCTCATCCCCTTATCTCCCCTGTCCGATTGTTCACCAACCGATTGCATATCGATATGAAAACAACTTTTCTTTCTGCTGCAAGAGCCGTTTTGCTGGCGGTCACTATCCTCGTTTCCGGGAACGTTTTTACTCAGACTGCCGGTCATCTGCTATTCACCGCCCACCTGAGCGGCGATGAAGAGATACCTGCCGTGACCACCAACGGACAGGGACTTATCACCGTGTTGTTCAGCGAAGACCGCACAAAAATGTTTGTACAGGGCGCCATCACCGGCCTGAGCGGGCCCGTCACCGCCGCGCATTTTCATGCCGGCGGATTCGGCGCAACCGGCAGCGTGGTAGTCGACCTGGGGCCTATTCGGACGGGCAACCGCATTGCCGGCGAAGTAGTGGTGCCGGCCGGATTTCTTGAAAACGCCCTCGCCTTCGGCATTTATGCCAACGTGCACACCGCCATGCACCCGACAGGCGAGATACGCGGACAGCTGTTACCGGAAAGCGACCTGAACTTTGGCGCCATTATGAGCGGCCTGAACGAGGTGCCCCCGGTGCTGACCACTGCTTTTGGCCTCGGCGGTTGCAATATCACCCTGGGGCACGACCGGATCCGGTACCGGATGCTGGTCAAAGGGCTGAGCGGCCCTATAATTGCCGCGCATATTCATAAAGGCGACGTCGGCGTTGCCGGACCCGTTGTGCGGGGATTGAGTTTTGCCGGCAATACCCTTATCGGCGACATTAACCTGGACAGCTTACCGATCGATTTTCTGCTGAGTTTGTTTGCCGGCGAATACTATGTGAACGTGCATACTGCCGCCAACCCGGACGGGGAAATACGCGGACAATTGCTTTTTAACGGTTTTCTGAACGGATTTGCTTTGATGAACGGCGATCAGGAAACGCCGCCGGTTTCGACTTCCGCCTTTGGTATCGGGTCTTTTATTCCCAGTGCCGTCCTCGACAGCGCCCTCTACATCGTACTGGTAGACGGATTGAGCGGCCCGGCTATTGCCGCGCACGTGCACAAGGCTCCGGCCGGTACTTCCGGCGGGGTGGTGTTCGGTTTGACAGCCATACCTGTTATACCGGGATTATACACAGCCACTGTGCCGATCAGCAGTGCCACCCTGACGGACATGATCAATGGTCAGCTTTATTTCAACGTACATACCGCCGCCAATCCGACGGGTGAAATCCGTGGACAAATCCAAACCAACCTGCGCAAGGCTTATGCCTTCGATCTGTGCGCCGGACAGGAAACCAGCCCGAATAACAGCACGGCATATGGCGCCGGCATGGTGTCGATTGATCAGGACAACCTGTCGTTGAAGTATCAGTTGCAGGTGGACGGGCTGACCGGCCCGGCCACTGCCGCGCACATACACAATGGCAATGCCGGCGTCAGCGGCGGTGTGCGGTTTGCGCTGGGTACGCCTGCGCCATTCAGCGAGGGCGCCATCGCCATCACCGGCATCGACGCCGTGCTGATCGAAGACGAAGGCACGTATATGAATGTGCATACCGTCGCTAATCCCGGCGGAGAAATACGCGGCCAGATACGGCGCGGCGTTTTGTGCAGCCCTGCCAGCGCCGTTTTCGACGCGGTCGTCAGCGATTTGAAGGTATTCCCCAATCCGGTAGCCGAGGGGCTTACCGTTCGTTTCGACAGCCGCGAAGCCTTTAACGGTCAATTGCGCCTGACCGACATTTCCGGCCGCGTGCTGCTAAACCAAACGGCGGATGCGTCGGGCAGTGGCCTGCAGGAATGGTACCTGCCGATGGAGCACCTGGCGCCGGGATTGTATTACCTAAACCTGGAGCGCTCGGGGGCAAATGTATTTGTGCAGACGGTGGTGAAGATGTAATGCGGCATAGAGTTGCCTACAGTCTTCACAAATGAAAATACGCGGGGAATAGATCGGTTTTAACCCGACGAACAACCCGACTGATCCGAAGGATGTTTAACCGGACGCCGAAAGGGCCGAAGTGCCCATAAAAACGGCGTCCGGTCCAAAGCTTTTCGCGCTGGATAAATCCAGATTTTACCCACATTTTATGATTTTACGCAGAAAACTTTGCCAGGTTATTTCGTATTCACCTTTTTATAGTATCCGGTGTTTATACGGTATTTGTACAGCATTCTCAATGGCCGCTGAAAAAGAAAATACCCTGACCCCCTTCGCGGGCATGGGCAATGAGGATATCGGCGTATTTTTTTCATCATGTCGGCAGGGTATGCACACGGGAGTATTACCCTTTTCCCATCATTAACTTCAACTGCCCTCCTGCCTTCAGCAACTTCAGCACTGCCAGTTTGTAACTAAAAACCTGTTGCCAGTAGTTGGTTTCCGCTTCCGAAAGCGCGGTTTGGGCGTTGAGCAGCTCGCCGAGCGCGATCACGCCTTCGCGGTACTGCAGCGTCAGCTTATCGACGATCTCGCGGGCCAGGGCCACGTTGTCTTCCTGCGTGTGCAGCATTTGAAGGGCGGCGTCGAGCTGGTCGCGGGCCTGGTAGAACTCCAGTTTCCGGGCGGCGTCGAGCTGGCGGCGGTCTTCTTCGATCTTCAGGCCGTCGATGTTCATCTGTCCGGCTTTATGGCGGCGGCGGAAACCGTCGAAGATGGGGACTTCGACCTTGAAACCCACGGCAGCCAGGCCATACCAGCGGTGGCCGGTATCGAAAAAATTAATGTTGGTCCGCTGGGTTTGGAGGCCGGCAAGGGCGTAGGCATTCACCCGGGGAACGGCTTCGCCATGCAGGCTGCGGACCTGGATGCGGTTCAGTTCCAGCTGGTTTTGCAACAGGCGGTATTCGGTGGTGGATTCCAGTTCGAGGTTCAGGGCCTGCCAGCGGGCGGAATCGGAGGCCGGGTTGGCCAGCGCTTCGGACGGGGTAACAGATTCCTCGTAAGGAATACCGCAGAGGAATTGCAGCGTCCGGTGCAGCGCCTGGATGCCGTTAAGCAGGTTTTGCCGCTGCGTTTCCAGGTTGGTACGGGCCACCTGCACCCTTTTTACGTCCGTAGGGATGCCATAGCCGTTGGCCAGTTGTAATTCGGTCATCCGTTGCAGGGCCTTGAGTTTGTCGAGGTTGGCATTCACCGAGCGCAGGAGTTGTTCGGTTTGCAGGGTTTGGTAAAACACGGTGGCCGTGTTGTACAGTACCTCTTCTTCCGCGCGGTTGACGAGCAGCTCGTACAGTGCGCGGCTGGCGTTGGCGGCAGGAGCCAGGCGGCGGGCAGCTTCGTTATACAGGGGTTGTTGCACGGTTACCGTTGCGCCCAATTGCCAGGGCTGGCCAAAAGTGGCCGGCACGTACTCGCCGTCGGGGCCGCCGAACAGGTCGGCGGGCAAAAACTGGGTGCCCAGCACCGGGAAATAGTCGAAGCCAACGCCGGCGTTGATCTGCGGCAGGTAGGCACTTTTGCCTTCGCGGAAACGCAGTTCGAGGCTTTCGCGGTCGAGGCGGGACTTTTTGATCTGTGCGCTGTTGGTCAGCGCAAGGTTAAGCGTTTCCTGTAAAGTCAGCGGGCGGGTGGCGGGTTGGGCGTGCATGGTTGCCACGAGAGCCCAGCAGCAAGGGAGCAGGCGTAAAAAAAGTTTCATGGGGCAAAGGTAGAGCGATTTGATTTTTTGCCCCGATGATTTACCTCACCAGGGTGACATCCCCCATCAGCAGTTCTTCCCGCCCGTCGGTGAAATGCAACACCGCGCGCCAGAGGTAAACGCCCGGCGGCGCTTCATCGCGTGCGTCGGCGCCGTTCCAGCCCGATGAGGGGTCGTTGACGGCGAAATGGCGGTTTTCAAACCAGAGCCGCCCAAAACGGTCGTACACGGAGAGCGAAGCCACATCGCGAATGCCGCCACTGCCGTATACGGTGAAGCGCTGATTTTCGGCATTTACCGCTTGCGGCGAGAAAATGTTGGGCAGGAAAATGTCGCGTTTGCGCGTCACGGTAATGCGTATTTCGTCCAGCGCCACGCAGCCGTCGGCGCTCATGGCCCGGAGCTCGTAAACGCCGCTAAAGGAGGGCTGCAGCAGCATCTCGTCGTTGGTCACCTTGATGGCGCCCGGCGAAGGCGTCCAGATCAGGCTATCCGCGGGCGGATCAATATTCGGGAAAAGGCGCAGGGTATCGCCGGTGAACAGGGTGGTATCGGGGCCGAGATCAAGCGTGAATTGCAGTCCGCTGGGCAACACTACGCCCGCGGTGTAGCGGCAGGCGGCGGCATCGGTAATGTGCACGAAATACGGGCCATGCGCGAGATTGGCCCATTCCGTCTGATCGCCGGGCGGGTTGGCGTTCAGGGCGAAGCGGTAAGGCGGCAACCCGCCGGAAACAGAAGCGACGCTGATCCGTCCGCTGTTCTGGCCGAAACAGGTTTCACCGGTCGTTTCCACGCTTGCAACGATCGGCGGCGGCGCGGTCAGCAGGGTATCGGCGGTGACCAGGCAACCCCGCGCATCGGTCACGGTCACGGACACCGGCCCGGCGCCCAGGCTGTCGGCCCGTACGCCCCTGTCGCCGTTCGACCAGTTAAAGGTCAGTGCCGGGGTGCCCCCGGTGGCTTCTATTTGCACCACGCCGTTTTTATCGCCGGCGCAGGTCAGTTGAAAACT
>JAKLJF010000154.1:8940-9218 GCA_023151335.1 Thermoanaerobaculia bacterium
CAGCAACAGGAATTCTGCCTGTAAAGGCGGCGGCTCGGCAATGGGCACCTGCGACGTCGCCGTGGCGCCCAGGGCATCGGCAAAGGTAAAACGGTACAAACCGGGCGGCAGCCCCGCCAGCAGGAGCGGTTGGTTGAGGGCGGCAAACTGGCCGACGCCCTGTGCGTTGTCGTTCAGGTTGATCCATTGAAAATTCACCGGGAGCGTTCCGGCCTGCAGGGTCAGCTCCAGGCGGCCGTCTTTTCGCCCGGCACAGGAAATGCTCGTGGCGGATATCT
>JAKLJF010000155.1:0-247 GCA_023151335.1 Thermoanaerobaculia bacterium
GTATGAAGTGGGCGACCCCCGTCGTGAAGCCACGGTCATTTACGTGAACGAAGTGCTGCCGGATGGTTCCACGCAAGTGCAGGACAACCCGGAGATCGTGAATGAACGTTTTAACCAAAAGGCTTGGGTGCCCGCCCATACCGGCCTGCAGGATAATGGCCCCGGTAATATCCGGGTGCTCCGCTATGCCGATGTTTTATTGCTGGCTGCCGAAGCGCTGAACGAAAACGGGAAATCTGCCGAAGCC
>JAKLJF010000155.1:257-8924 GCA_023151335.1 Thermoanaerobaculia bacterium
AGTTGCGCGAGCGGATTTACAAAGAACGCCGCTCTGAACTGGCCATGGAACAACACCGCTGGTTCGACCTCCTGCGCTGGGGTCGCGCCGAACAGGTCATGAAAGCAGTGGGGAAAAATTTTCTCTCCGGCAAACACGAATTGCTGCCCATCCCGCAAACGGAAATTGACCTGACGGGCGGGGCGATCCGGCAAAATCCGAATTATTAGGCAGCAGGCAGTTTTCGGCTTTACCGGCCTGGCAGGCCGGTAAAGCCCTGGTTGTGATGGCAAAGATTTCACAAGGAAACGCCGCGTTTCCAGGGAATAAAATCATCCTGGCCGAGCCGCACGGCAGCCACTTCTGCCTGTCCGCTTGCCACGCGGACGACGTAATCGAGCAGTTGTTCCGCGGCTTGTTCAATCGTCATTTCGCCCCGGATAATACCGCCCGCATCAAAATCGATGATATCGGGCATTCGCCTGGCCAGAGCGGTATTGGTTGACACTTTAATTACCGGCGCAACAGGGTTGCCCGTGGGCGTACCGAGGCCGGTGGTGAACAACACGACCGTGGCGCCGGCAGCGACTTCTGCCGTGGTGCTTTCCACGTCATTGCCGGGCGTACAGAGCAGGTTCAGGCCGGGTCGGGTCACTTTTTCGGGGTAGTCGAGCACGGCCGTGACCGGCGAGGCGCCGCCTTTTTTGGCCGCGCCCGCCGATTTTATGGCGTCGGTGATCAGGCCGTCGCGGATGTTTCCGGGCGAAGGATTCATGTCGAAACCGCTGCCCACGGCCTGTGCGCGCCGGTTATAGGTGGTCATCAGGTCGGAAAAACGCGCTGCTGTTTCCCGGTCGGTGCAGCGGTCGCACAGTTCCTGTTCCACGCCGCACAGTTCGGGGAATTCCGACAGGATCACCGAGCCGCCAAGCGCCACCAGCATATCCGACAGGTGCCCCAGCGTCGGATTGGCCGAAATACCGGAAAAGCCGTCGGAGCCGCCACATTCCAGGCCGATACAAAGTTTGGAAAGCGGGGCCGGGCGGCGTTCCTGGCGGTTGGCCTCCACCAGACCGGCAAAAGTTTGTTTCAACGCCGCGGCGATCAGGTCGGACTCCATGCCGATTTTTTGTTGTTCCAACATGATCAGCGGCTTTTGAAAACGGGGGTCGCGTTTTTCAATTTCTTCCATCAACATGGCGATTTGCGCATGTTGGCAACCCAGGCTCAGCACCGTGGCGCCGGCCACGTTCGGGTGGGTGATATAACCTGCCAACAATCCGCAAAGCGCCTGTGCATCCTGGCGGGTGCCGCCGCATCCGCCTTCGTGGGTGAGAAATTTGACGCCATCAATATTGGGGAACAAACGTTTTGTTTTCACTTCCGCCTGGGTAAGCAGGTCAGCCTCCAGCATTTCGCTTACACTTTTACCGGAAGTATACAGTTGGATCAACTGCCGGGTCTGAGCGCGGTAATTGCGTTTTTTGTCGTAGCCCAGGTCGTACACCAGGGCTTCGCGCAATACGTCCACGTTGCGGTTTTCACAAAAAACCAGCGGGATCACGATCCAGTAATTGGCCGTGCCCACCGAGCCGTCGGGGCGATGATAGCCCAGGAATTCACGGTTACGCCAGGCGCTGACATCGGGCGCGCGCCAAACAGGTTTGTTCTCTTCACGAACATCGAAACCGCGGGTGGCGTGTTTGAGGTTGCCGGTAGTGAGCAAACCGCCGGCGGGCACCGGCTCCTGCGCCTTGCCGACCAGTACGCCGTACATACGCACCTCGTCGCCGGCTTTCAGGTCAACGGCGGCAAATTTGTGTTTGGCAGGAATGTCCGCCGACAGCGTCCAGTCATGCCCGTTCAGGCAAACGGTTTCCCCAGCGGCCAGATCGTCGAGTGCGACGATAGCGTTGTCAAGCGGGTGTATTTGCAATACTTTTTGCTTCATCTGTCAAAACAAATTCGTCCAATATTTTGAGGGCGACTTTTCCGGGAATATCCGGTACAAATTTATACACCTGGTACCAACACAAAAACGCGGCAAACCCATTCCTGCTCTTTTTTTGATATATAATTCATGCGGGGATTAAAATTAGGATTATTTATTGATTTTAATAATTTTGTAGTACATTGTTCCCCGAAAAACCCTATAAGCAATCGGAAGTAAAGTGTTTAGCCCTGTTTGACCATATTTTAATCTTGGTGTTCCACCTTATTTTCTAACCATAATCAAACTTTATGAACCTGTTTCTATTTGAAATGCTGCGAAGGCACCGGCGCGTGGCATGCGTCGTGCTGTTGCTGGCCGCCTGTGTGGCCACCGGTTTTGCCCAAAAACGCATTACCGGAACCGTTACCGACCGCGATGGCGCTGCATTACCGGGCGCCACGGTTACCGTAAAAGGCACCAACCGCGGAACCACTACCGACGCGTCGGGGCGTTACGCCATTGAAGCGCAACCGGGCGAAGAACTCACCTTTTCCATGACCGGTATGGAATCGCAAACCGTCACGGTCGGCGCCGCTGCCGAACTCAACGTTACGCTGAGCGACTCCGATTTCCAACTGGGCGAGACGGTCATTACCGCCTTAGGGATCAAGGAAGACCGCCGAAAATTGAGCTATTCCACACAGTCTGTGCGGGGGGAAGAATTGCAGGGCACCCAACGCGACAACGCTTTCGTTTCCCTGCAGGGCCGTATTGCCGGTCTGAATCTGGTGCCTACCAGCGGGGTGGCCGGCGCCACGGTCAATATCAACCTGCGCGGCGTAAACTCCATCGGCAGCAGCAACCAACCGCTGATCGTACTGGACGGCCTGCCGATCAACAACGCCACACTTAACCAACACAACCTGTACTCCGACGGCGCCGGTATCAATGGCGACATCAACAACAACCGCGATGAAGCCGGAAGCCGGCTGGCCGAACTAAATCCCAATGACATCGAGAGCGTCACCGTGCTGAAAGGGCCGGAAGCCGCTGCCCTCTATGGCAACGAAGGCGCCAACGGCGTGATCCTTATCACTACGAGCAAAGGCAAAGCGGGCACCGGACAGCTGACTTATAAAAACCGTTTTTCCACCTCCAACGTCTACCTTTTCCCGGAAATTCAAACCGTGTACGGACGTGGGGTCAACGGCGCGGCCGCTACCAACGATCCGGATTATTTCGGGCCGAAATACGAGTCGAACGCCGTTTTTTTCGACAACATCGACAATTTTTTCCAAAACGGGAACAGCATGCGCCACGATATGGCCTTTGAAGGCGGGACGGAGCGACTGACTTACCGTTTGTCAGGGGCCTACCTGAAAACCGAAGGCGTTATCCCGACCAATGAATACGAGCAAATCATTACCTCTTTGAGCAGTGAGGCCAAGTTGCTGCCCTGGCTGAAGGCGTCCACCCGTTTCAGCTACGCCCGTACCGACAATGTGTTGCCCCCCGGCGGCGCACAGGGTTATCTGACGGCCTCTATGCGCTACCCCGCCGATCAGGACATGCGGGAGTACCTCACCCGCGAGGGGACGCGGCGCCTGACACTGTCGAATACCACACCCGACGTGGACAACGACAATCCGTTTTTCAACGTAAACAAAAACGCCCGGAAAGAACTCACCGACCGCACGATTGGCAATATCACCCTCGACGCCGAGATCCGCCCCTGGTGGACGGTCACCGGGCGTTTCGGCGCCGATATCTTTACGACCGATGCCAACCGTTATTTCCATCCCGAGTCGCGTATCGGATATCCCAGACTGGGATGGACGGAAAACTATACCGATGTTGGCCGTTTACTGAATTCCAATATCTTCACTACCGTCAAAAAGAACAGCGGCCGGCTGACCGGATCGCTGATAGTAGGTACTGCTATTGACGACCGGCGCAATACGGTAACATCTGTTTACGGGGAAAAAGTTTACCTCCCGGATTATAACAGCATCAACAATACCGACCCCGCCACCCAGCGGAACAGGACATTCCTGACCCGTACGCGGCTGGTTGGTTTGTTCGGAAAAGCCGAGGTTAATCTGGATAACTGGCTGATCCTTAACCTTACCGGCCGCAACGACTGGTCGTCCACTCTACCGGTGGCCAACCGCTCTTACTTTTATCCTTCTGCCGGTCTGACTTTTGTGTTCTCCGATATGCCGGGTCTGAAGGGCAAAATTGCGGCGCTGGACTTCGGGAAAATCCGCGCTTCCTACGCCCAGGTGGGCAACCCGGCCCCGCCATATAAAATCCGCGCCCGCCTCGTACCGCAAACTACCACCGGTGGCGGCTTCCTGTACGATTTCTTTGGCGACAACCCTGCCCTGAAACCGGAAAACGTGACCAGTTATGAAATCGGAACCGATCTGAGTTTCTTTAAAGGGCGCATATCCGTCGACTTTGCCTGGTTTTCCAAAACCATCAGCGATCAGATCGTTACGCAACGGCTGAGTTATGGCACCGGCTTCATTTTTGGCCTTCTGAACGGCGGCGAACTGAATACGAAAGGTATCGAAATCCAATTGGGCCTGAAACCCGTCAAGGCGCCGAATTTTACCTGGAGTTTCCTGGCCAACTTCACCAAATACAGCACGGAGGTGCTGAGTTTGCCGGCTGAAGTCAGCGAATATTACGATTCCGACACCTGGGTGCTGGATAACGTTCGGGCCAGTGCCTTCTCTCCCGCCGACATCCTGGCAGCGCGATTCAATTCGCCGACCAACCGGTTCTACCCCGACCTGAACAGCCGCGGCGCGGGCTCCGCCACCGCTATCGGCGGCTGGAGCTACCTGCGCAACAGCAAGGGCCAAATCCTGGTTGACCCTGGTACCGGTTTCCCGCTGCGCAACGCCAACTTCCTGCCCATCGGCGACCGGAACCCCGATTTCACGCTTGGCCTGGTGAATGATTTCCGCGTATTCAAAAATCTGTCGCTCTCCTTCCTGCTCGATATCCGAAAAGGCGGCGATATTTTCAACGGCAACGAATTGTTCCTGACCCGCACCGGCCTCAGCACCCGCACGCTCAATCGCGATGAACCTTTCGTGTTCCCCGGCGTGGTGAAAGACGGCAAGGAAGAATCGGACAATCCGACGGTGAACACCAAGGAAATTATTCCAAGTGCAAACGAGCAGTATTATTCGGTGGCCATTCAGCCGGAAGATTTCGTGGAACGCGACATCAACTGGCTGCGCCTGCGCGACGTGACGCTGAGCTATAATTTACCCATGGGTTGGTTCGGTTCCCAACGGGCGATCAAAAACCTGAGCGTGTTTGTCAATGGAACGGATCTGTTCCTGATCACAAATTATACCGGCGCCGATCCATATGTGAGTTCGACGACTCCCGCCACCGGCGGCGCCGGCGGTTATGGAATGGACTTTGGCAAACTTTCCCTCCCGCGTACTTTTTCGGCAGGGCTCTCTGCAACGTTCTAATTTTAAACAAAAATGATCATGAAACATAAATTTATCATAACCGGAATACTTGGGATCATTCTGCTGCTTCCCACCGGCTGCGACAAATACCTCGACGTCAACTTCGACCCCAGCAATCCGCAGGTGGCCGAAGGGTTTGCTATCCTTCCACCCATGCTGGCGCAAATGGTCCGGGGTGAAAGTTTCGACGCGCGTTATGTCGGCCAATACGTACAAAACTGGGCTTCTACTGCTAAAAACAACGTTTTCGACCAGCATGGTTATACGCCCGGCAGTGATGCCGCCGGTGAAAAATGGCGCCAGCATTATTGGGCCATCGGGAAAAACATCGACCTGATGATCGAACAGGCATCGGCCAAACAACAATGGGATTACGTCGGTGTGGCCAAAGCCATCCGCGCCTGGAGCTGGCAATCCTCAACCGATGTTTACGGCGAAATGATCCTCAAACAAGCCTGGGAACCCAACCGGTACGTGTTTGATTTCGATACGCAGGACCTGATTTATGAAGAAGTAGAAAGTTTGTCGATGGAAGCCCTCACCGACCTGAACCGCACCGACGGCACCGTCAGTGAAACCAGCCTGGGACGCGGCGACCTGGTGTACAAGGGCAAACGCGAACAATGGATAAAATTTGTTTACGCCAACCTGGCGCGCAACGCCCATCACCTGACAAACAAATCAAATTACAATCCGGATAAAGTGATCGAGTACGTCGATAAATCCTTTACCTCCAACGCTGATAATTTCAATGTGCCCCATGCAGGCACCGGCTCCGCCGACGGTAATTTCTTTGGAGCGACCCGCAACAACCTGCGTTCTTACCGGCAAACAGCCTATATCCTCAGTCTGCTGGACGGCACTGTCTTCAACAGCGTCGCCGACCCCCGGCTACCGCTGATGCTTTCTGCTTCTCCCGACGGGGCCTACCGCGGCGTGACGCCTACGGCTGGTGATCCGACGAATGTAAACAACGATCCTACCCGGATACCCCTGGTTTGGGGCGTTTCGCCCAGCGTTACCGATGCCAAACTGATCCCAGGCAAGTATATCTTCACCGACAAGGCGCCGCATCCGATCATTACCTACTTTGAAATGCAGTTTATAAAAGCCGAGGCCGCTTTTATTAAAGGCGATAAGACCATGGCTTATGACGCTTTTAAAAAAGGTATTCGGGCACACATGGACTTTGCCGGCGTGGCCGTAGCCGACCAGGACGCCTACATGGCCAGCGCCGCCGTGCCGCAAACAGAAGGCGACCTGAAACTCAGCGATATTATGCTGCAGAAGTACATCGCCCTTTGGGTGCACGGCGCGCTGGAAACCTGGGTGGATATGCGCCGCTATCATTACGACAACCAGGTGTACACCGGCTTTACATTGCCGGCCACTCTGTACCTTGACAACGGTGGGAAAGCGGTTTACCGCCTGCGTCCGCGATATAATTCGGAGTATGTGTGGAATCGTCAGTCGCTGGATGTCTTCGGCGGAAATAATCCGGATTACCACACGTATGAACCGTGGTTTATTAAACAGTGATGAGTGATGAGCGATGAGTGATGAGCGATGAGTGATGAGTATCATAATCACTCATCACTCATCGCTCATCACTCATCACTCATCACTTATAAGTTTAATATCTCTCCTTCCCCCAGCGCTTCACTCGGTGCGCAGCGGCCCGGATAGCGATCCAGGCATGCGCCAGCAAAGTCGGAACCAATCCGAAGTGTGTACGCATGACGGCGAACCGGTCGCTTAAACTTTGCCGGTGCCGTTTTTTGGAAATACCACCGGCCAGGTAATCGCTGAGGATCAGGCCGCTATTGACGGTTTGCCGGCTTTCTTTCAAGATGCGTATACACCAGTCGAAATCGGCGCACAAGTTTCCATCCATATAGGCAGGCGCCAGTACCCGGCGGGCTACGAAGGATTGGTGCACGACCAGCATACCGCCCAGATAGTTGCGCCAATGGAGGTGTGGGGGGAGCGAGCGCGTACTGAGTTCGCCCATCAAACCCAAAGGTTTTCTGTTTTCCTCCACCAACAGGGTTTCGCCATACAAAACATCCGTTTCGGGCGAGACCATTTGGGCCAGTTTTTCCACCGTATCCGGAGCGTGCAGGTGATCGCCGCTGTTGAGAAACCAGACAAAATCGCCCGTGGCGAGCCGCAGTCCTTTGTTCATGGCATCGTACAGGCCGCGGTCTTTTTCCGAAATCCATCGAAGGTTAGGCATTTCCGCGGCATATTTGCGAATAATGTCAACTGTTCCGTCCGTCGAACCGCCGTCGATCACAAGATATTCAATGAAGGGATAGGTTTGCCGACGAACGCTTTCAATGGTGCCGGGCAACAGAAAAGCCCCATTATAAACAACGGTAATGATGGAAAAAACGGCAGGCGGTGGACGGTGGACGGTGGACGGCATGCAGATTGGGCAGGCAGTTGAAATGGAGTGGGTTAAAAATACAACAGCGGCTTTGATTAAGCCAATCGGTTTGGTCGGGGCGTGCCGTATTTTGCGCCTTAAAAAATGATAGTGCTTTTTGTCGCTGGCATCGCGCTGAGTCTGACAGGATCTCTTCCGCCGGGATTGATCAGTTTATCGGTGGCGCAAACGGCCATTTTTCGCGGGTTTTGGTCGGCGGTGGTCGTAGCGCTGGGCGCGGCGTTTGCCGAGTTTTTTCAGGCCTGGGCCGCCGTAGCATTTGCCGATTGGTTTATGGCGCATCGCGTGGCGGCAAAAGGTTTTCAGATTGGCGCTATCCCTGTGTTCACAGGACTTGCCGTTTATCTGTGGTTTTATGCCCGCCCACCCCGCGCGCCGGAAGTTGATCTGCCCATAGCGCCGCTGCGGCAGTTTTTTCGCGGAATCGTGATCAGCGTGTTTAATTTACTGGCAATCCCTTATTGGGTGGCGTATGCGGGCTGGTTGCGGCTCAACGGTTGGCTGGAGGGCGGACTCGGTCAAACGCTCTCTTTTGCCGCGGGTGTGACGGTGGGCACCATGGCAGCCCTGTTGCTGTATGCCTGGCTTGCCCGCGAACTCACAAGGCGTTCTGACCTGGTGGCCAAAGTGGTCAACCGTTTTGTGGCGCTGATATTCTTGGGGCTGGCATTGAAGTTAGTGGTGGACTTGATTTGGCCATCAAAGTGAGAGTAGCATGTATTCTCAAACACACTACTGGACATTTTCAATTTGAACACATAGGCACATAGACCACATAGGTTTTAAACCTTTGGAAATCAGAAAAATAT
>JAKLJF010000155.1:8934-9199 GCA_023151335.1 Thermoanaerobaculia bacterium
TGTGCCCTATGTGCCTATGTATTTATAAATATCCAGTAGTGTGGCTCGCAAATCATCCTTTCATTAAACAGGTTATTTCTTAAAATACGGCGTCTCGTTTTTCCCGCCGCCTTTCACCACTTCCATACGTTTTTTGAATTCGCCGGCCAGTTCCGCCTCGTCTTTGCGGGCGAAAATTTCCGACAAAGCGATCAGGGTGTTCAGGTCGTTCGGGTTCAGGTTTTCCGCTTTCTGGAAATAAGGCAGCGACTGATCGAACAGGGCC
>JAKLJF010000156.1 GCA_023151335.1 Thermoanaerobaculia bacterium
AATGGCCGGATTGAACTCAACGAAACTTTTGACCGTATCGCCATCCCGCAACACCCTGCGCATAATGATCGTTCCAAAACAATCCCCTTCGAAACTGACCGTGCCGCAAGTGTATTCGTCGCCCTCAATGTACTCCTGGGCCACAAACTGCTCCGGCTCGATCGTGGGGATCAGTCGCGCCAGATCCGCTTCGGTAGCGATCCGGAGAACGTCTTTCGACCGCGCGCCGCCGGTCATGGGTTTGATGATAAAGGGGAGATTGAGCGCCGCTTCTCCATTCAGCAATTGCGCCAGATCGTACGTTTTGGGCGCCGGGAGTCCGATGTTTTCCAGAAAACGGGTCGTCAATAGCTTGTTGTCCGCTATTTCAACCACTTCGGGCGAGCTCACTACCACGCAGGTGCCGGTACGCTCTTGTATCAAGGCCTTATTGGCGGAAAGTTTGGGCAATTCCGCATCCATGCCCGGAAACATCAGGCTGCACTTTTCCAACCGAAGCACCTCGATCAGGCGCGGGATAAATTGCTCGCTCCGGGCGTAAGGAATGTGGTAACTTTTAGGAACGGCATACAGCCCTGTTCCCATGAATTCTCCATCCAGCCCCACTATTTGATAATTTGTTTGATACAGGGCCTTGATGACGCTTTGACCGACACCTCCCCCTACACCCGATACTGCAATACGTTCCGATGCCATAAACCAGATTTGTTAATTAAGTTGTGTTCGAGACCCTAGGGAAGACTGGTTGGATATTTGCATGCAGCAGGGGGGAGAATTGTACCTATCTCCAGCGAAGAGCCAAATCAGGGGCGAAAGTACATTGGGCGTTAAACGCTGTCAATACCTGTCGACTTACCAGCGGAACACCCTACTGTGAATCGGACCATAAAGTGCGATTTTAAGCCCATATTCGGTGTTTTTTGTCTGAAATATGCAGGTATACTGACCAATATCATATATAAAATTGATCAAAATCATCAGGTTCCCACCCTTCCGCTTTTTGTATGCTCCACATTATTGAGCGGCCGTAAACAGTTTTCCCAGCTTGCATTTTTTTAATTTTTCAATGCCTTCTTTCGCTGGAAGGGTATCAAAGCTGCATAATACTGCCAATAATTATTTCGACCTTGGCGAATACGAAAAAGCGGAAAAATTTCTGGCAGAAGCCCTGGAAATGGCCCGGGGCGCTAAATCGACGAATCCTGTACTGGCACAAATTTATGCTACGCCAGTTTACTTCAGGCATAAAGGCAGCCAATACAAAACGACAGCCGCCAGTCCCGGCGGCGACGGCAGGAACGATTATTTCGGCGTGTCAGCCGGGCCGGAATGGCGGCTGGTGCGGCGCCTCGCCGTGTTCGACCGTTGGGGCGACACGGTTTTCGAAGCCCGGGATTTCCCGCCGGACGCTGTAAGTGGCCGCTGGGACGGCCGCGTGCGGGGGCAGGCGGTGAACCCCGGGGTTTTTGCGTGGCTTTGCGTGATGGAGTTGGCGGATGGGACGGTGGAGACGTTGAGCGGGGATGTGACGGTGGTGCGGTAGCGGTGAACTACACCCGCCTCCCCGCCAACCACTCCGTCAAACACTCCACCATAAACACGCCCACGTCTATTAAATCTTTATCGCCCGGCCCTCCCGCGGCGGTATCCCTGGTATAAGGCGGCACGTGAATAAAACCCCGCACGGGGATTTTTTCCTGTAACTCGCTCATGGCCAGGTAAAACACGTGATTACAGATAAAACCGCCCGCGTCGTCGGAATACCGTACTTCGAGCGGGTAGGTGCCCAGGGTGGCAAAATTCCGGATCAGCAGTTTTTCGCGCAGCCAGTCCAGCGGCAGCGCGGAGGGTATTGCGGGCGTATGGCCGGCAATGATTTCTCCGGCGCCGTTTGGAGGCGGTAATTTACCGAATTCGTCGTAAAAATAGCGCGCTTCGTTGCGCGCGGTCGTTTCCAGGCGGATGAAGGGGTCGGGCGCCAGGCCGAAGCCGAGCCAGGCTGCCGGCTTCAGCGTTTCGGCATTTTTCCGGATAAGCGGCCAGGCGCTGTGCCAGCTTACGGGCAAGCGGATACCTTTCACCCGGAAGCCGTTCATCTGTTTGCCGTTCACGGTTTCGGCGATGTCGCCGGACGGATTTCTGTCGAATTCCTGAAAAGCGGTGAAGCCGGTGACGAGTATGGTCGGTTTCATAAAATTTTCGCGCGTTAACTTGTTTTTGGGGCGCCATTGCCCACCATGGCAATCCAGGCCTGAAAGGTTTTTATTTTTTCCCGGAAACACTCCGTCATGGCCGCCTCGGATTGCCGCATTTCCGACTTGTACACTAAGCACAGTTTGCCGCGCAGGTCGGCCGGCATACCTTTCAGCGTTTCTTCGTCGCACATGATGAGCAAGCCATCGGGGTGGTTTTCGAGCATGAGGCCCACTTCGATGAGTACGTTGTGGTTGAAGCCGGAAATATCGGCAATAAAACGCCGGCTGGTGGACACGAACTTTTTGATACTGTCGAGCAGGTTATTGTCCTGAATATTGTGGTCGCCGCGAATGACTTTCCACTTATACGGCGACTGCGACAAGGTGGTGTTGACGGCGTTCCAGACGGTATCAAATTCCTTCTGGTAGGGTAGCGCCATGAAACAATCGGCCAGGCCTTCATCGTATTCGTCGCGTTGCCTGGTAGCGCCGATGCGGAATTGCAGGCAATCGACGATATTTTCGATGATCGAGTCGGAGGCGCTGAATTTCAGGTCGTTGAACGGCGAGTGCAGCACGGCGATCTGATAGAAGGAGTCGGCGATTTTTTCCAATTGCCGCCGGGCGAGCAATGGCTGGCCGGACAGTTTTCCAATGATGGGATTGGCGATATTGAGCATCAGCGCGTCCACGCTGTAACTGTTCCCTCTCGCCCCTGCCCCGGCATCGGCGAATTTGTGCGTGCCGTCGGTGCTCACGATCCGGAACATGGCAGGCGTTTCTTTTTCGCCGGGGCGATTGACAAAAACGACCGTCCGTATGCCGCGTTTGCCGAGGTAAGGCACTATACGGTTGACAAAACGCCGGAAGGGTTCCGGCACATCCACCAGGTCGTCGGAATTGGATAGGGTGGCCACGTCTTTCAGGCCCACATTTTCACAATCGGCGATCTGTTTCAGCACCATTTGCTCCGGGCCGAAGGCAAAAACGGTCAGAAACCGGCTGCCGTGTAGCAGGTCGATGGCGTTGAGTTCGTCGGCGGTGTAATAGATAAACCGTTCGTCGCCGTGTTTTTCGGCGTTGGGCAAAATTTCACGCCAGCGCAACTGGCCGTTTGTCGTGGTAAAACGGTAATAATCCCGAAACAGGCCGCAGAGGTCTTCACAATCTTTCCCATGCGCTACCAGTTTGTCCTTGTGGATATGCAGCGCCTGCTCCATAATGACGGGTTGTTGTTGTGCCAGTATATCGAAAAAGCGCAGGATGTGGCCTTCCATCGCCTTTCTGATCGTCTGGAAATGATTGTCCTGGCAAAAAATGTCTTCCCTGGATATTTGGATCTTGAGGTTGGGGCTGTCGATCAATCCGATGACAAAAGACAGGTTATCCGGGAAAAAATCCCGGATGTTCCCCATCAGCCGGACACCTTTGGAGAAAAACTGCACCTGGTGCCGGTCGGCGGTAAAGGTACTTTCCTGCTGCGGGATGCCGAGCAATACGCGGGCGCCGTCGGGGCCTTTGCCGAAGTAGGCGCAAAGCAGTTTTTGCTGGGGGAAATATTGGCCCATCAGCCGGCGGATGTCGTCGTTGTTGAGCAGCTTCTCTTCGCCATTAAACAGGTTTTCAATCCATTGCCACTGCTGGTTGACGGCGCCGCTGGCCGTATCCCGGCCAACGTATATGGGCGTGGTGAACAGCCCGAAGGTCTTTCGGATGTATTCCCGGAGCACTTTGTCGCTGCCCAGGTCCAGCTTCGCGTCGTCGTCGAGGTACAGCACGGCTTCGGTGCCGATTTGGGGTTTTTCAATGGGTTCCAGGTGAAACGTTTCCGCGTAGCGCGCCCATTCGAGCCGCCAGCCGTGCGGCTCGTCGGCATGGCGGGTTTCCACCACCAGTTTTTCGGCAGCGATGAAGGCGCTTAGTACGCCAATGCCGAACATGCCGATGGTTTCGTTTTCGTCGACGCGACTAAAATGGCCGGCTATGCGGGTATAGGCTTCGAGAATGACCTTGCGCGTCATGCCGCTGCCGTTGTCCAGGATATGGAGTTTGCCGAACTCCGCCCACACCTGAATGACCGGATTCTTCTGGCCCTTCGTGGCGTCGTGCGCATTGGAAATGTATTCCCGGACGGGCGCAAAGGGGTCGGTTTGCAGGTTGTCGACCAGTATCTTGATCAGGTGGCTGATCTGTGCGGTGACCCTTTCTTCTGAACCGGTTGGCTGAACGGTAGAATAGGTTTCGTTCATAATATGTATATTAAAGAAGATTTTAAAGTAAGGTTCAAGGCCAAACCCTGCAACGCAGGGCAATCAGTTCCTCGCTGGCCCAGCGTTCCAGCAGGAAACCGGCGCCGGCCGGTTCCCCGCCGAGCAGGGTTTTCCAGTTTTGAAGCAGGACATCGGAGCAGCCGTAGGATTCGAGCGGTTTGGCCAGCTCGGTCAGGGCGTTCCGGCCCAGGCTCAAAATATCTTCAACGCCGGGGTCGGGTATCAAGCCCGACAGTTCGAGTTCGCGGCGCAGCGCGCCAATCTCGACTGCCCGAAGCAAAACCATCGGTTGCGCGCAATCGGGCAATATTTTTTTCAAGGTATTCAATTCCCGGCGGGCGGGTACGAAATCTTCCATCAGCAGGTACCAGATGAGGGATAGCATAGCGCACTCGGTGAGCAACAGCGGGTCTTTTTCGAAGCGGGCGTTTTTTTGCAGTTTGGCGATCAGTTCGGATACTTTTTCATTCTCTTGTCCGAATTCGTTGGCGCTGAAATTGCTGAATTCGCCATCGGCTGCCTGGCGCAAATGCAGGTGGAGCTGGGCCGCGGCAGCGAAAGCAAGACTCCAGGGGCCGCGATTGGCCTGCATTATTTCACGGGATAATTTCCGCACGTGGAAATTATTCCCCGGCGCGCAGAGGTGCGAAACCAGCAATAGCGCTTCGAAATGTTCAGGGTGCAGGAACAAAAAATAGGAAGAGGATTTGGCAGCATTTCGGATAGACTCCAGTCCTTCTGAAATACAGGATAGCGAGCCTTGTATGTCGCCGAGCTGGCGCAAATACAAACCTTCCATCAGGCTGACTTGCGCGGGGAGGTCTTCAATCGGGAAAATATTGAAATCGGATTTGATTTCCCGGATCAGCGATTTGATCCTTTCGTGATCGTCGAACAGCGTCCGGCGGTAAACCGTGAGCAAGCCGCAAAATGCACGGGGGCGGTAATGCTGCACAAACTCGTTAAGGCCCTGCATAGCTTCCGGAATGGTGTCGGATTCCCGGATGGCCAGTTCGTAATATTGCTGCGCTTTGCCGAAATTGCCTGTGCCGCGGAATGCTTCGCCGAGCAAACAGGACGCGACCGTTCTGACGGCGGCATCGGCGGCAGGATTGTTGAGCGTGGACTCAAAAAACGGGATCGTTTCCTGGCGGTAACCGGCCGTGAACATCGTCATGGCAGATCGAAGTTGCTCATATACCCGCCCCTGTGCCGATGAGATGGCGACAGGGCGGTGGCCAGCGGGGGGGGTATTTCGGGAGCGGGGAGAATCATCTGAAAATCGCGGATTCGCGTTGACACCGTCATCTGCCGGGGCTTCGGTGTCTTCAGGATTGGTTCCGAACCGTTGCCGGAAATAATTGGATATGCGTTCAAACATGGCAGGTATTGGTTAAGATGGTTAACGAATCGGGATTTGCTCCCAGCCTTTTTCCGTTTTGACCCAAAATTGTTTGGCTTTCAGGAGCCGTTGTTTAGGAAGGTAGGCGCCTTTCGCTTTTACTTCCATTGAGGAATAATTGGCCAGCTGCCCCGAAGCATGGCTGAGGAACACCAGTTTTTCTTTTTCCATCAGGATGGCCGCCGGAAGGTTTGCTTTCATGGCATAAAATGCCGCGTATTGTTGCGCGGGACTTTCACCCGCGGCCTTCAGATTGAGGTAATTGCGGGCGTCCACCAGTGTTCCCTGGTAGGTGGAGGCGCAGGAGCCCAGGCAGCAAATCGCGGCAATTTGGAGCAGCAGCGGGATATACCTTTTCATAATCAAGATTTAATCGATTGGTTATCAGAAAAATAGTGTGGCTTATTGTCCATTAAAGACACCCCCGACCGAGGCGCCGGATCGGGGAAGATTCAATGGCGTCCAGTCGCCGGATTTGTCTTTTACTTCTACCCGCAGGGGCGTCATGGCATTGGTATCGGGGTAGGTAATACCGTATGCCCGTACCATGTTTGTACTCTTTTTGCCATCCGCGGGGAAAATCCGGCTATCTAGCAACAATAAAGTGAAATTCCCGTCCTTTGAGCGGATGCCGACCGGACTGCCGTCGCGGGGCAGCGTGGCAGACTTGCCGCCATTTGTAAATAAAGCGTCGGCGCCCGTCAGTTCGCCTTCGATGACCGGGCTGTTGCGCCAGGGCTCTTCGGTCGGGGCATTCCCGACGATCTCATCTGCGGTCCCTTCGTTTTCAGCAAAAGGATCGTAGTCAAAGGCATTCTCAAAATCGTCCGGATTCCAGCCTGTTATGCCGATATGTTTGGCGAGTTGTGCCTGGTAATCGAGGATGGTCTTTGGCAGGGTTTCGTCTTCGTCATCGTCGATCTTGTTTAAAAGATAACCGAGGTAGCGAAAGTGTGCGTGCTGGTAGGCGAGTTCTTCACCGCGTTGAAAAGCCATGCCACGCCGGTAATGGACTTCGGCCAGCGCGCGCGCAAATTTGGAGTCATAAGTGTAGCGGCGGTAATCGTCGTCGCCCAGTCTGTCCTGTAAAAAGGGCAAAAGCCCCGTCGAATACACTGTTTGGCTCAGGTCTTCCCAGGGTAGGAAATCGCCATTTGCCTTTCCTTGTTGAATTTTTAACGCTTCCACCGCCGCGATAAAATCCCGGACAATTTTATCCCGCTCTTCCGCCACGAGTTCGATCAGCCATTCGGCTTCCTCCATGTCCAGCATTTTTCGGCAGCCGACAATGCGCAGGCGCATCAGGTCTTTATTTTTACGGGTCAGGGCGAAGAATTGGCCGGCCAGGTCTTCGCGGGCTTCTTCCGATTCCGTTTCGTTTTTGAATTGATAAAGGAGGTACTTGGCTTTGATATCGGGGTCGTTATCGGCGATCGCCTCAATACCTTCTTCCCAGCTTATGGTTCGGGTGTAGTCCAGGTCGGAGTCGCCAAAATAGCCGCCGCTTTTCCAGAGGTGGCAAAGCGCCAGGTCGGCTTCCTGGCTGGTTTCCACGGTTTCGCCGACGGCGCCGGTCGACCATTCCGACCAGGGGATGGCAGCGTCCCAGGAGTCGTACCAGGAACTGGCAGGGCCGCTTTTGCCGCGGATGTCGCCCGCGCTGATACAGTTGCCTTTGCCGTTGGGGCATCTCTTTCGGATCAGCTGATTCCACAACTCGGGTTTTTTCTGCGTGATTTTTTTAAGCAAAGCGTAGGCTTCCACGATGGAGGCCAGTTCGTCGAAGGGTTTGTAGTTTTTCCGGTATTCATCGAAACGGGTTTCGAGGTCTTTTTTGAGCGGGGCGTAGGGCAGGTCGAAGGTCAGGTTGTCGAACTCGCTTGCCGCTGTTACTTCCCGGTACCAGAGATTGGGCCGGAACCAACGGTGCGACACCACCGCGATCCCGACGGGAAATCCGCTGCCGGCGGGCACCGCCTTTATGGTGAATTCGCCGATAACGCCCGGTTTGGATGGGAATCTGCTCGTCAGGTTGCGATACCAGAGCGCATCGGGCGACTGGTTCCGGGCGTCCATCAGCCAGACGTATTGCGCGTGCGGCATCTGCGACATGTTGCCCGTTTTGAGGATCAGGGGATGCAGCATGGAGTCCTGCGGCACGTCGCCCTGCGCAAACGAATGGGCGTACACGTCGTAGTGGATCATGGCATCGGCCATACCGGGCGGCATGCAGGGGGAAGTGTACGTGGATGCCCCGGGCACCAGGGCGCCGTCGACCGATATGACGAAAGGGCCGGAACAGGTTTGTTTTACCCAAAGCAGCAGGTTGTCCATAGCGCCCCTCGGCAGCGAGATGACTTTTTTGCCGTTGGCGCCGTAAGTAACCACGAGGTTATTGCCCTCTATCTGAACGTCCTTGATGGAAGAAACGTCGATGTCGCCTGAGATTTCGATGATCAGTCCGGCTTTGGCCTGGGTAAATACGAACAAGCCGACGACGAGGAATAAGCATTGGGCAGCGCGGCGGATTTTAAAATATTTCAGCATGGAGAATGGGTTGGGTAATGAGTTTGTTTTGAACTGATGCTTAAAAAATAGGGTGACTTGTTAGCACGATCTCGAAATCCCGAAGGGATTGAATATGAATAGCCCCGGATGAAATCCGGGGTAATCAGCGAGGGGCTTTAGCAACCCTGAAAGGGTTGAATTTTGACAAAAGGAGCATACATTCAACCCTTTCAGGGTTGCCCATTGTCGCACTCTTTTCCCCGGATTTCATCCGGGGCTATTCATATTCAATTCCTTCGGGATTTCGAGATCGTGCTAATCAGTTATATAAATTTAATTTACAGTGTACTGAGCGTGATTATCATGCGTGGTCATGTATTGATATTTATTTAGATTTAACAACTCGAAACCCTATGTTATCACGGCCAAGTTCATAAGAGCGCGTAGTATTTCTTTTTGTAATTTTACAATCGTCGGGTTTTGAATTCCAGGCGCCACCGCGAATTGTAGCACTTTCCGGATCATAATCAGAAGAGCTACTTTTCTGCCATTTGAAACACCACTCGCTAACATTCCCGCTCATATCATAGAGTCCAAATTTGTTTGCTTTCTTTGTCTTTACCGGATGCGGGTGGCTAAAGGAATTCATTTTATACCATCCTACCTGATCCAAAGTATCACTGCCGGAAAAACTCCAGTTCTCCATGCCGTGTGCTGCGAATTGCCATTCAATTTCAGTGGGTAATCTATATTTAAAGGTATTTAAAGGTTCAGAGAAGCGGGTCAATGGTGAAAGATTG
>JAKLJF010000157.1 GCA_023151335.1 Thermoanaerobaculia bacterium
CCGTTAAACCCGTTAAACCCGTTAAACCCGCTCAACCCGTTAAACCCGCTCAACCCGTTAAACCCGCTCAACCCGTTCAACCTCTAAATAAGCAAATCTATTATCGTCAGCGTCCCGAAAATCAAACTGGCGAAACCGTTGGTAGTAAAAAAGGCCAGGTTTACCTTGCTCAGATCGTCGGGTTTGACCAGGCGGTGCTGGTAAAAAAGCAAAGCCAGGAAAATACCGGTGCCCAGCCACAGCAGGTCGTTGGCTTGCGGCAGTTCGCTGTGCAACAAACGTCCGGCATACACCATCAGGGCCGCGCTGCCCAGGTGCATCCATTCCGAAATGCGCAGCGCCCGTGCTTTGCCAAAAAAAGCCGGCATGGAATACAACCGGTGCTCCTGGTCGAACTGCTCGTCCTGTAGGGCATAGATGACATCGAAACCGCCCGTCCACAACATAACGGCCAGGCCGTATAATACCGGAATCCAGTCGAAGCGTCCGGCCACGGCCAGGTAAGCGCCTACCGGGGCCAGGGCCAGGCCAAGACCCAGTACCAGGTGACAGAGCCAGGTAAAACGTTTGGTATAACTATAGCCCAACACCACGGCCAGCGCCACGGGGGATAGGAAAAAACACAGGCGGTTGATAAAAAAAGTGGTGGCAATGAAAAACAGGCAGTTGACGATCACAAAGAGGAGGGCCGATTTCGGCTTGATCACGCCTGCCGGAAGCTCCCGCATTCGCGTTCGCGGGTTGACCGCGTCCACATCCCGGTCGAGCCAGCGGTTGAACCCCATGGCCGCACTGCGGGCAAAAACCATACACAACACCACCAAACCCAGCAAACGCCAACTCAGCCCCCCCGATGCTCCGGTGCTGGCAATAAAAAAACCGACCAGGGCAAAGGGCATGGCGAAAAGCGTGTGGCTGAATTTTACGAGCGACAGGTATTTTTTCATTCGCGCAAAAATGCGGCAAGTTTTGTCAATTTTTCCCGTTGGACTTTTAGTTAAAATGATTTATTTTTGCAGCCTTTACGCGTCAACCCATAAAAAGTACAAATGAAAACAACCAGCCTGATTCCTTTTCCCTTTATTTTTTCACCGGTTAAATGCTATATCTTATGAGCCTTCGTCTCGGAGACCCTGCTCCCAATTTTAAAGCCAAAACCACCAAAGGCGAGATAGACTTTTATGAGTATCTCGGCGACGGCTGGGGAATCCTGTTTTCCCATCCGGCGGATTTTACGCCCGTTTGCACCACCGAACTCGGCAAAACAGCCCACCTGATGGAAGAATTTGCCCGCCGCAATGTGAAGGTTATGGCCGTTAGCGTTGATCCGCTCGACAAACACTTTCAATGGGTGGGCGACATCAACGAAACCCAGCATTGCACCGTCGATTTCCCGATCATCGCCGACGACGACCGCCAGGTAGCCACCCTGTACGACATGATCCACCCCAACGCCTCGGCCACCGCTACGGTGCGCTCTTTGTTCGTGATCGGCCCCGACAAAACCGTGAAACTGATGATCACTTACCCGGCTTCCACCGGACGCAATTTCAACGAAGTGCTCCGCGTGGTGGATTCCCTGCAACTGACCGCCAAATACAGCCTGGCTACGCCGGCCGACTGGCAACAGGGAGAAGACGTCATCGTCGTGCCCGCCGTTTCCACCGAAGACGCGGAAAAACGCTTCGGAACGCTCGAAATCGTTAAACCGTATTTACGGTATACGAAAGTACCGAAGCAGTAACCAAAAAAAGGCCGGACCAAACGCTTGCGGTTCGGTCCGGCCATGTTGTAAACCCCGTGCGGCCATTTAATGTACTTTGACCACTTTCAGGGTTTGCGTGTTCTGATTTGCGCGTACTTTTAGCACATAAAAACCGGGCGCGAGATGATGGGTGGGTAGGTTATATTCCTGCACGGCAGGCATCTTTTCATCTAAAACAAGGCGGCCATTGGCGTCGAAAAGTTGAATTAAAACGGGCATATCCGGCTGTGTAAGGGGCGATTTGATCCGGAGAAAATCGGTGAAGGGGTTGGAGACGCCTATGCCGGATTTTGACCCTGCATCCGCCGGCGTATCTGACCGCCCCCCCGTATCACCACCCCCTGGCGGGTACTCTCCGGGAACAAGACACCTCACGTTATACCCAGCGGCTAAAACGAGGAAACAAATGTTAGTCTGGCCCTGTTCTACGGAAGCGGTTACCAGGAAAGCTTTCAATTCCTGATCGAAAATATGCACCTCTTTTGCGAAACAGGGCGGGGCAAAATGATCTTGGTTCCTCGGATCGGATTCCCAACTTGAAAAAGAGCTGGATTCAGCTGGTATTTTATATATTTTTACTACCGAGTCGTCCGGGCCATTGCCTGATTTTACTACCCAGGCTTGATAACGGGAATAAAAGGTCATCCCATTTGCCGTTTTACCCAGATCGAACCAAAAGCAAGCCGATTCCTCTCCTGTAAAAGGTTGTATAACCAGGCAATTCTGCGGGCATTCCTCCCGGATCATTGATTCATTGGGTAATTCACTCCGTCCCATATCCACCAGGTCGATGATTATGGTGTCGCCAATGATAACAGAATAGTTTCGACTAACATCTCTCGAATTACACTTGGCAGCCACTTCAAAACGATAGGTGGTGGCATATTTCAGACCCGTCGCCGTATAGTGTGTGCCAAAGGTGGAGTCCTGAATGATCAGGCGCCATTGGCCAAGGCCCTCGTCCCATTCCTTTACCCGCACTTCATAAGCGTATGCATTCGGAACCGCTGTCCAGGCAATCGTGATATAGGTGGTGCCTGTTTCCACGATGGTCAGGGAGGCCGGCGCCGCGAGATCGCACTCCTGGCCGGCTTCCTGAAGAGGGGGATCGTTTAAAGTTGTTGCAGCCCAGCTGGTTGTATAAACGGGAAAGAGGGCACAGATCAGCAAAAAAGAATTTAAAAATTTTACCATAACAGACCAAGTTTTAGTGTTAAAAGCAAAGGTGAAGCAAAGTTAGGGCCCACGTTTTCCAAAAATTATAACACTTTTGGCGGGTTATTCCAGAAGCGTTTTATGGAAGATTCTTACCTGTTTCAAGTGCTGAATACCCTGGATGCGGAGGAGAAGGAAGCGTTGATGGCATTTGCCGGCCCGGACCTTTCCAGCCGGGGGCATTTTCGCCGGGAGGCAAAGTTGTTGCTGGAACTCATTTTGGTGAGCGGCGGCATTCAACTTGTCGCAGACGGGTCGAAAGAAGCGCTTTATCAGCAGCTGTTCCCCGGACAAGATTTCATCCGGGGAAAAGTGGAAAAAACCATGTCGGAACTCAATAAAACAGTTCGGGCATTTTTGCTCTGGAAGCATTATTCCAGACCGGAAAATGAGTTTGCGCAATTATTCGACTGGGCGCAGATATTGCGGGAACGCAAACTGGAGCAACGGTATCAGCAGGCTTTGAACAGGGTTACTAAATTACAGGAGGAACTTCCTTACCGTGAAAATGAATTTTATTACCAGCAGTTTCTCCTGGAGTATGAAATCCACGATTGGCAAAGCCTGAATAATCGGAAAAAGGGCGATCTGAACATACCAAACACGCTGCATCATCTGGACATATACTATTATCTGAACAGGCTTGAATTACTCAACCGTTTTTTGTTACAGTCGAAGGTCACTTACCTGGATATCCCGGAGACTCTGGCGTTTGCCCTGGAAGAAACCCATATTCCGGAACGCTACCTTCAGGAAAGTTGTGTCTTGCTGATCACATACGAGATACATTTGGTATTGAAAAATCCAAAGCCCTTGCCGGAAGAATTCGATAAACTGAGCAATTTATTGCTTCGATATGAGGCGGAGATCAGTTCAGGCCTGTTGCAACAATTTTACACGTATTTAAGGAACTTGTGCGTCTATTTAATTCATACCGGTTCATCTGACATGAGACCGGTTTTGCACCGCCTGCAACAGGATAACTTAAAGAGGGGGTATCTGTATTACAACGGCTTAATAACGGCCAGCGCCTTTTTGAGCGTAACGACCATAGGGCTAAAAGTTAAAAACTTTGAATGGGTCAGGAAATTTATCGAAGATCATGAAAATAAGATCATGGGTGACAACGAATCCCGGGATTTTTACCGCCTGGGGCTGGCGTATTACTATTTTGAAACGGGCCAGTTTGAAAAGGCATTGGATCACATCCCGCCAACTTCCCCGGATACCGATTTTCTGCTTAAATCCAGGCGACTTGAACTGATGATCTATTATGAACTGGATTCCGACCTGCTGCCCTACAAAATCGACGCTTTTAAAATGTTCATTAGCCGGGCATCCAATAAACTGATCCCGGCCCAAACAAGGGAATTCAATATCAATTTTATTAATTTGCTTTTCCAGATTGCCAGCTCCACCCCGGGCGACAAAGTTCGCGCTCAGCGCCTGATGCAGCGCATCCGCTCAAAGCAAGCAGTTTCAGAAAAGGAGTGGTTGCTTGAAAAAGCCGCGGCAATCGGTTGAATTCTGGAAAAACGGCCATTTGGCGTTACAGTTTTCCCTGCCCATTTGGTCTTCCCAAGGTGTGTACTTCGCTTTGCTTTCTGGTGATGCATGTCTATTTGACAATTTCTTTGCCGGCGAAGGCCGGAAAAGCGGTCATTTTATGTTATTTTTTAGAGGACAGAAACTACCCACTTTTGTTATGTCTGATATATTTCAATTATTTTTTATAACCATCAAATTCAGAATTATGCAACTGAAACGTATTCTTTTCGGGTCAGCAACGGTATTAACGGTTGTCTCCTTTCTGCTGGCAATGTGCCAAAAATCTTCTACCGAGGAAGAGCCGCCTGTAACGTCCGCAGTATCTTCTTCCAACACTGTCGCAGCCGCCGACCGGAGTGACGAGGGCGGTTGCCTTGCCTGCGAGAATCTGGAATGGCGGATTCAATGCCCGCAAACTTGTGAAGGCGGTTTTTTCAATCTGATGAGCATTAAATTTAAAACTAAAAGCTGGAACGACGCTACGGATTGTTGTGTTCCGGATGGGCAGAACTGGTTTCGTACAGGGGTTCCCAACGAAAATGGGGTTGTTGTCAGTTCCGGATCACCCTTGAATCAATGGATCGACCTGACTGTAAGCCCCCTTAAATCAGGTGTATATGATGTTTGCGACCCAGATTTTACCGCAACATTCGTCATTGAAGCACGGGTAAACAAGGGCGGAATTTTCAACGCCAGACTTCCGGGACATGTGTATATTCAAACCCGACGTAAAGGCGATGTTAACAACACCACCCTTCGCACACATTATATTTTAGTAAATAAAGACCTTACTTCCTGTACGCCCGATTTTACGCCATCGAGTGGAGGCGAGTTTTTAACCATTGTGCCGGTAACGATCACCAACGGTTGCGCAATCAACAGTGAGTTTCTCGTTCCCGGCGGCGATGAGTTTTTAGAATGTGAAATGATTCCTTCCGGTGGCGGCGGAACGGGTACAGGCGGCGGTTAATACATGGATATAAGCCACTTTTATAATAAACAACAGACCACCATCCGGCCGGTTCGGACAATTGGATTGTTCGGACCGGCCGTTTTTTTACCCCAAATACTTGCCCACGATAGGCATTCTGCGCCCCATACCGAATCCCTTGCTGCTCACCCGCAATACCGGGGCCGCCTGTTCGCGTTTGAATTCGTTCATGTTCACCATGCGCAGCACGCGGGCCACTAATGCTTCATCAAAGCCCATCGCTACCAGTTCGCGCGGGCCCTGGCGGTGTTCGATGTACTGGAACAGCAGGGGGTCGAGTATCTCGTAGGGGGGCAGGCTGTCGGTGTCTTTCTGGCCGGGACGCAGTTCGGCGCTGGGCGGTTTTTCAATACTGTTCCGGGGAATGACGCCGGTAGATTGGTTGATGCCCAGCGGCAGGGTGTTCAGGTAGGCGGCCAGCTCGTACACTTCCGTTTTATACACGTCGCCGAGTACCGACAGGCCGCCGCAGAGGTCGCCGTACAGGGTGCCATAGCCCACGGCCATTTCACTTTTATTGGTAGTGTTCAGCAGGATGTGGCCAAACTTGTTGCTCAGGGCCATCAGCAGGGTGCCGCGGATGCGGGCCTGGATGTTTTCTTCCGTTACGTTGAACGGCAAGCCTTCAAAAAAAGGTTTCAGCGCGCCTTCAAACGACTCGAAAATTGGGCGGATGGGCACGATATCGTACTGGATGCCGAGTTTTTCGGCCAGGTCGCGGGCGTCGTCCACCGAGTGACCGCTGCTGTATTGGCTGGGCAACAGCAGCACGCGCACGTTTTCGCGGCCCAGCGCCCCGGCAGCCAGCACAGCCGTCACCGCCGAGTCGATACCGCCGGACAGTCCGAGAATGGCTTTTTTGAAGCCCAGTTTGCGGAAATAATCCCGGATGCCGACCACTAGTGCGTCGTGTATGAGTTTGATCTTTTCTTTGGGCTGCTCCGCCGAACGACCGCCGCGCTGTACTTCTGCCAGGTCGTATACCCGCACACATTCTTCAAAATAAGGCATCTCGTCGAACACCTGGCCATCGGGCGACATGACGATGCTGCCGCCGTCGAAGATGATGTCCGTTTGGGCGCCTACGTTGTTGGTGTAAAACATCGGGATTTTATATCGCTCCACGTTGGCGCGCACCGTGTGGATACGCAATGCCGCGTGGGTGTAGTCGAACGGCGAGGCCGAAATGTTCAGGATAAAATCGGGCTGTTCGCCCATCATTTCGTCGAGCGGACATATAGTGTACAGCGGGTTTTCGTTGCCCACGTTCCAGATGTCCTCGCAAACGGACAAGGCGATTTTCTTCCCTCTGAACGGGATGACATGAAATTCGGTGGCCGGCTCGAAATAGCGGTTCTCGTCAAAAATGTCGTAGGTCGGCAGCAGCGTTTTGTGCTGTACGCCCAACACCTGGCCGTCGTGGAGAAACCAAGCGGAATTGTGCAGGTCTTTGCCTTCCACTTCCGGGTTGCGCGAAGGGGCGCCCACCACGATCCCGATACCGTGACTGACCTGCTGCAAAGCTTCCACCGAGGCCTGGCAACGGCGGATGAAGTCGTCGAACTCCAGGAAATCGCGGGGCGGGTATCCGCAAACCGACAACTCGCCGAAACACATAAGATCGGCGCCCAGCGCGCGGGCCTGTTCCACCGCCGCGAGCATTTTTTCGAGGTTGCCTTCAAAGTTGCCGATGTGATAATCCAGTTGGGCCAGTGCAATTTTCATAAGAATACCTAAACAATTCAACAGGTTGACGGGTTTTCAACCCAAATGACCAATGACGAAATGACCAATGACGAAATGACGAAATGACCAAATTCCCCGGGCGAAAGTAGTTGCTTTGTTACCTTTGATGCATGAAAAAATTGATCCGCAAACTTTTCACTTTACCCATCCGGGTATACCAGTGGACCTTGTCGCCGTTGCTGGGGCCCAGTAAATGCCGGTTCAAACCGACCTGCTCGCATTACGCGGTGGAGGCCATCGAGGAATGGGGTATTTTTAAAGGCACTTACCTGGCTGTCCGGCGCATCCTGCGTTGCCATCCCTGGGGCGGATTCGGATATGATCCGGTGCCGAAACGGGATAAGCTCCCAAACGAAAAATCCGCGTAAATGGAGCAACTCCGCCGCCTGCTGGTCGTAGAAAAGCGCCGGGAGACCCCTGATGCCATTACCCTGGTGCTGGCGCCGGAAGATGGCCAGCCTTATTCGTATCAACCCGGACAATATCTTTCGGTTGTACGCGAAATAAACGGTCGTGAAAAACGGCGGGCCTATTCCTTCAGTTCCTGCCCCGGCATCGATGAATACCCGGCAATTACCGTAAAAAGGATACCGAACGGAGAATTTTCCAACTGGTTGATGGAAAAAATAAATCCCGGCGACGTGTTGCTGACCGGCGCGCCGGCCGGTCGCTTCCTGCTGCCGGAAAAACCGCCCCGGCGACTGGTATACCTCGCCGCGGGCAGCGGTATTACGCCCGTTTTCAGTCATTTAAAAGCGTTGTTTTCTCCCGTCCCGCTATTGGCAGGCCACATGCCGGTTACGCTCCTGTATGCCAACCGCGACCGTTCGCACACCATTTTTAAAAACAACATAGAACATTGGACCGCGGTTTTTCCGGAACGGTTTCGGTGCATCTGGTTGTTCACCCGCGACAAAGCAGCGCCGGATGCGCTGCACGGCCATTTGAACAACGCCCTTTTCGAATCCCTGTTGAAGCATATATCCGGCGGCCGGCCCTTTCGCACCGGAACCCATTTTTACCTTTGCGCGCCCAATGCCCTGATGCGCATGGCGCGTATGACCCTGCGCGTGCTCGACGTGCCGGAAACAAACATCCATCAGGAGACCTTTGCGCCGGATACGCGACTGCCCAAACGCCCGCTGGATACCTCCAAAACCCATCGGATCGTTGTCACTGATCGCGACGGCGAACGCACCGAGTTCCAAATCTACGCCGGTGAAACCATCCTTAATGGCGCCTTGCGGCAAAACATCCGCCTGCCTTATACCTGCAAAAGCGGCGTCTGCCTCAGCTGCCTGGCCCGCTGCCGGAGCGGTGAAGTGGAACTGGATTTCGTGGAACAAACGAGAAGGGAAGGGCCGGGGGCACTTATCAATACCTGTGTAGGATACCCAGTGACCGGGGAAGTACAACTGGTCATTGAGTGATTGAGTGATTGAGTGATTGAGTGATTATTTCATACGCCGCCTACGGCGTCGCAATACCAACTCAACAGTATGATGATACGACGCCGTAGGCGGCGTATGAGATAATCACTCAATCACTCAATCACTCAATCACTCAATCACTCAATGTCTCACTCCCACCGCAGCGTCTCCACAATTTTATTCACGTCCTTTCGCATAAAAGCCAGCACCGGCGCCAGTGAGTCGGGCCGGGCCTGCGTGTTGAAATACAATGCGCCCCTGAGGAAATTTTCAGTAGAGTCGGTCAGGAAAAACTGGTAGGAAGAGGCTGCCGCGCCTTCGATGGCGAACACGATGCCGTGTACATGATCTGCTGGCCGGTGAATGGGAATTTCTTCGATAAAACTGGCCTTGATATTGTGCTTTTGCGCCATGGTAAAGGCGTCCTGCACCAACTCGTCGAACCGGGCGCGGCCGGTGATAGGGTAGTAGCT
>JAKLJF010000158.1 GCA_023151335.1 Thermoanaerobaculia bacterium
GTATGTTGCGGATGTGCCGGTATCAGGAGAGGTTGTACTCGTCGAGGATGGTATTGAAGAAAGCAGCACGTCCGATGCGTGCGAAGAAATTTTGAATACTTCGGAACTGGCAGGTAAAATAGCGCTGATCGACCGGGGCAGCTGCATGTTCAGCTTAAAAGCGCTGCGGGCTCAAAACGCCGGGGCTATCGGGGTTATTATTTGCAATTATAACGACGAACAATATGGCGCCATGTTTCCAGGCGATTACGGGGCCGATATACAGATACCTGTTGTACTTATCAGTGCAAAAAGCAGCCAGGTTATCCGCCAGTATATTGGCAAAGGGCTCAAGGTTTCACTCGTGAAAACGGATCAAAACGCTCCCCTGATTTATGATGTGTGCCTGGATAACGGTATCATTGCCCATGAATATGGCCACGGCATATCCTGGCGACTGGCAGGAGGGCCAAGCCTTGTTTGCCTTGACAACCAGGAACAAATGGATGAGGGTTGGTCCGATTTTTTTGGGTTGGTAACTACCGTCAAACCGGGCGATACGGGCGCCAACCCCAGGGGATTAGGTGGCTATCTTACCGACGAGCAGGGGACAAATGGCGGCATTCGCCGGTTCCCTTATTCCACCGATATGAACCTCAATCCACTGACCTACGGTTATATTTCCAATAGTAAAACACTGCACGACATGGGCGAGGTATGGGCCAGTACCCTGTGGGATATGTATTGGGCCTTGTCGGATAAATACGGCTGGAGTGCCAACCCATACGACGAAACGAGCGGGAATAACAAAGCCGTCAGGCTGGTATTTGACGGCCTGAAAAACCTTCCCTGCAACCCCGGTTTCCTCGATGGCCGGAATGCCATTCTTGCAGCGGATGAAGCCCTCAATAACGGTGAAAACGCCTGTCTGATTTGGAGCGTCTTTGCCCGGCGCGGGATGGGATACAGCGCTGACCAGGGCTCGCCGTTCAGTGCGGGCGATCAGAAAGAGGCGTTCGATGTGCTGCCGGTGTGTGCCGGTAAAATGCTGATTGAAAAGTCCGTCACCGGGTTTATCCAGCCTGGCGAGGAGATTCAGGTAACTATCGGGGTAGGCAACTTCAGGCAGGAAACGGCAACCAATGTCGTGGTCACCGATGAAATACCCGCTGGCACGGCTTTTAAACCGGGCTCTTCCAATTTTCCTGCCACGGTACAGGGCAACACGATCGCCTTTAACCTGGGGAATATGAACTTTAAAGAAGAGTCAACGATCACTTACACACTTGAAACCGACCCAAAAGCCTGGTCGAAACGCAAGTTCCTCGACGAAGTGCCCGATAAAAGCGGCGCCAATTGGCGTACTTACACTATTGGTGATATGGCTCCGAATTTTTGGGCAGTCACGGACGAATTCCCTGCCCATTCCGGCAATTTTGCCTGGAATTCAAAAGAAATACAAACGTCCAGCCGCCAGGCGCTCGAACTCAATCCTGATGCCTATACTTTCCATGCAGAAGGCGAGCGCCCAACCCTGCGGTTTTACCACCGGTATCAAACCACAACAATCCTCAGCGGGGGGATCGTGGAAGCCCGGGAAGTTGGAAGCTCCACCTGGCAACAACTCGGCGACGACATGCTTCGCAATGGCTACCCCTGCTTTGTGCATTATCAAACATTCGGCTTGCCCAACCTCAGGGGGTTTTCCGGCAACAGCGGCGCTGCTTTCAAAGCATCCTACGTCGATCTGAGCAAATGGGCAGGTAAAAATATCCAGCTGCGCTTCCGCATGGGTACCGTCGACCTCGACGAACCCACGGCAAACGCCGGCTGGCTTATAGACGACATCGAGTTTATGGATCTGCTGACTTATAACGGCGAAGCATGCGTAAAAAGCGATCAGGGTGATATCGAGTGCGCCGTCGCACCGGAAGCCGGCACAATTGTCGATTCAAAAGCCGAACTGGTAGAAGTGGAGGATCAATTGAATGAATACACGTTAAAAATTTATCCTAATCCGGCTTCCGATAGAATAACCGCGGCACTGTCGGTTGCCGGCAAACAACGAATCAGCATCAGCGTGTTGTCCCTCGACGGGAGAACATTGTTTTCCAAGCCCTTGGACGTTACCGGAAATGAATACCTCGACATCGATACCAGTCTTCTACCTTCCGGATTGTACTTCGTAAAAATAGATTCCCGGGAAGGCAGCCTTGTCAGAAAAGTAGCTATTCAGAAATGAAATAAAAGCAGGTAACCAATGCCACGGGTGAATTCGAAGTCGGGTTTGATCTTCAGCCCGGCTACGTTTCCGGCTCGCGATACAAATGACGGCTGAAACGCGATGGAGTGATAATGTTTGGAACACATTAAAGGGAGCCGCTTTGCAGGTAATACTGCCGAGTGGTTCTTTTTTTGTGCCTGATCCATTTTGCTAATTTTAAACAGTTTTCATTTTTGTTTAACCAATTGAAGGCTTTGTCAGAACCATGTTAAACAAAATTGGTTTCAGAACTGAATTCAATGCCAATTTCACAAACCAGTTCTGCTTTCATGAAAACTTTACTTTCCCTTTTTTCCGCCCTTCTGTTACTGGCCGCGTCAGCAAGCGCGCAAACAGCCAGGGTTCAGATCATCCACAATTCGCCCGATCCGACCGTAGACATTTATGTAAACGGTTTTAAGGAGATCGATGACTTCGCTTTTCGCACGGCTACGTCTTTTCTCGAATTGCCGGCTGGAATCAGCCTGACGGTTGCCGTGGCTCCGGCCAGCAGCACCTCGTCGATGGACGCTATCGCAACCTTTCCGGTAACCTTCGAATCCGGCAAAACGTATGCGATCACGGCTTCCGGCATTGTGGGCGACCCCAACACGCCGTTCACCCTGATTGCCGACGATAATGCCCGGCAAACAGCAAACGACCCTGCCAAAGTCGACCTGAACGTTCTGCACGGTTCGCCCGACGCGCCGGCTGTGGACGTGGTGGTGCGCACGGGCGCCCGGATTGTATCCAACGCCGCGTATGGCGATTTTACGCCCTACCTGAGCATTGACCCCGGCATATATTACCTCGACGTAAAACCGGCCGGCGGCAGCGCCATCGTGCAAACGTTCAAAGCCGACCTGAGCGGCCTTGCCGGTCAGGCCCTGCGGGTGTTTGCCAGCGGCCTGTTGAATGGCGCCCCGGGTTTTGGTTTGTTTGCCGCTTTGTCCAACGGAACGGTATTGGAATTGCAGGCTTCACCGGTAGCCCGCGTTCAGGTTATTCACAACAGCCCCAATCCCACCGTAGACGTGTGGGCCAACGATGACTTGCTGATCAACGATTTCACCTATCGCAGCGCCACACCGTTTATCTTCGTGCCGGCCGGCGTCGACATTGATTTGGGCATAGCCGCCGATACCAGCACCAGTGCGGCTTCGTCGCTTGCCGTGTTCCCGGTGAATCTGGAAAACGGCAGAACCTACGTCGTAACGGCCAACGGTTATCTCGGCGATCCGGATTTTCCCTTTGGCCTGGCGGTGAATCCCGACGGCCGGGAGGTGGCTTCCGACACCGGCAACGTGGATATCGCCATTCTTCACGGCGCGCTTCAGGCGCCGCAAAGCGTGGACGTGGACGCCGTTTTAGTGGGAAATAATGTTATTACGGGTCTTGAACTGGGGGCTTACACCCCCTATTTGAGCCTGTCGCCTGATAAATACGACTTCGCTGTGCGCACTGCCGGCACACAGGCGGTTTCCGGCACTTTTCGCGCCGATCTGAGCGGACTGAAAGGCGGCGCTGCTTATGTTTTTGTAGCCGATCTGCTCGGCGGCGACCCTGCCTTCGGTTTGTTCGCCGCTTTGCCGAACGGCAACGTAGTTCAGCTGACGCTTACCCCCACGGCCCGCGTGCAGGTGATTCACAATGCGCCGAATCCGGTGGTGGACGTGTACGCCGGTAACACGCTGTTACTCGATGATTTTGCTTTCCGCACGGCCACGCCTTTTGTCAGCCTGCCGGCTGACCGCGATATTCAGTTGGGTGTTGCGCCGGCGGGCAGCACTTCCCCGGCCGATGCGATTGCTACTTTCAGCGCCTCTTTTGTGGAGGACAATTCCTATGCCATCACGGCTGTTGGGGTGGTAGGCGATCCTGGCCGTCCGTTTACGGTGGTGGCGGATGCCAATGCCCGGGAAGCGGCAGCCGATCCGGGCAAGGTTGATTTCAATGTATTGCACGGTTCGCCCGATGCCCCGGCCGTCGACATCGACGTGGTGGGTGTAGGCAATATTGTGCCCAATCTCTCCTATCCGGAGCAAACGGCTTATCTCAGCGTCGATCCGGCTAATTACCTGATCCAGGTGCGCCCTGCCGGCTCACCTGTTGTGGCAGGTACTTTCCAGGCCGATTTGAGCGGCCTGGCCGGCGGTGCTGCCCGTGTATTTGCCAGCGGTTTCCTCAACGGCGCCCCGGCCTTTGGCTTGTTTGCCGCCTTGCCCAACGGCACGGTGGTGGAGTTCACGGCTGTAACGCCGCCGGCAACAGCCCGCGTACAGGTAATCCACAACGGCCCTGACCTTACCGTGGATGTTTATGCCAATGACGATATCCTGATCGACGATTTTTATTACCGCACGGCTACACCGTTCATTAGTATACCGGCCAACGTTGCGATCACCATCGGCGTGGCGCCCGGCAACAGCCAGAGCGCCGGCGATGCGATTGCCACTTTCCCGGTGACTTTTGAGGAAAATAAAACATACATCGTTACGGCTTCCGGGATCATCGGCGATCCGAATACGCCGTTCACACTGATCGTGGACGAAAATGGCCGCGAGGCCGCGGCAGATTCGAACCAGGTAGATATTGCCGTACTGCACGGTTCCCCCAATGCGCCCGCCGTGGATGTGGACGCTGTATTTGTCGCCAACAATGTTGTTTCCAACCTCGCTTACGGTTCGTTTACGCCTTACCTCGGCCTGACACCCGACAAATATGATTTTGCCATTCGCGCCGCCGGCGATCCCAATGTGGTGGCCTCCTTCCGCGCCGAACTGAGCGGCTTGAAAGGCGGCGCCGCGTACGTGTTTGCCAGTGGCCTGCTGGGCGGCACGCCCGCTTTCGGCCTGTTTGCCGCCCTGCCTTCCGGCGATGTGATCCAGCTGCCGCTCACACCCGCGGCCCGCGTACAGGTGCTGCACAACGCGCCCAGCCCTACGGTGGACGTATATGCCGGCAACACCTTGCTGCTCGATAATTTTGCTTTCCGCACCGCGACGCCATATATTGATTTCCCTGCCGATCGCGACGTGGCAGTTGGCATTGCGCCCGGCAACAGTACTTCTGTGGCCGATGCCATTGCCACGTTCAACGCCTCCTTTGCTACCGGCAGTACGTACCTGGTGGCCGCGTCGGGGGTGGTGGGCAGTACCGCCACGCCATTTACGCTGATCATCGACGACGAAGCCGCTGAAAGTGCTCTGACAGGTACGGTTGGCGTCAGCGTATTACATGGCGCCCCCGACGCCCCGCCGGTAGACGTGGCGGAGCGCCTGGGCGGAACATTCGTCACTAACCTGGCTTATGGCAACTTTACTGGTTACCTGGATATTCCGGCGGCAGATGGTTATTACCTCGACGTGAAACCCGCGGGTTCCGATCAGATCTTGGCCACTTACCGTGCCGACATTTCCGGATTTGAAGGACAAGCCATCCGGGTATTTGCCAGCGGATTTTTGAGCGGCAGCACGCCTGCTTTTGGATTGTATGTCGCGCTGCCCGACGGCACCGTGTCTGCGCTTCCCTTCGAACCGGTGGCCCGTGTGCAGATCATTCACAATGCGCCTGCCCCGACGGTGGATGTGTACGCGAACGCATTTTTACTGCTGGATGATTTCGCGTTTCAGGATGCCACACCGTTCGGGTATTTTCCCGCCGGTATTCAGATAGGGTTGGCCGTCGCGCCGGAGAACAGCACTTCGCCGGGCGATGCTTTCTATGGGCTGAATTACACTTTTGAAAATGGCAAAACCTACGTCGTGGTGGCCAGCGGCATCTTCGGCGACGACGAGACGCCTTTCGACCTGATCATCAACGACATGGGCCGCGAGCAACCGGAAGATGACACCAAAATCGAATTCGCCATCTTGCACGGCGTGCCGGATGCCCCGGCGGTCGACCTGTTGCCCTTAGGGGCGCCTGCGCCTATCGTTTCGAACCTGGAATACGGTACTTTCCTGGATTATCTTACTCTCGATCCGGATGTACTCCTGCTCGATGTGGTACCGTCGGCCAATCCGCGAACTGTGGTGGGCACCTGGGGCGCCGATCTGAGCGGCGTGCCCGGCCTGGTGGGCGTTGTGATGGCCAGCGGTTTGCTGAGCGGCGATCCGGAAATAGACCTTTTACTGGTATTGCCCAACGGTTTTGTGCTGCCGCTGCCCTCATTTACGCGTGCCCAGGTCATTCATAATGCTCCGGGCGCCGCGGCCGGTGTGGTGGATGTATACCTCGATGAAGACTTAGCGCTCGATAACCTGGGCTTTCGTCAGGCGACGGGGATCGGCCTGCTGCCGGCACGGGTACCCTTCAATTTGGCCGTTGCGCCGGGCAACAGCACTTCCGTGGACGACGCCATATATACCCTTCCGGTCAACCGGCTGGAAACAGGAAAAACGTATATCCTGATGGCCGCCGGTGTGGTAGGCGATCCGAATACGCCGTTCCAGTTGTACGTAAATCAGGAGGGCCGCGACCGCGCGCTCAGCGCCTCGGATGTGGACCTGATCCTGTTCCATGGTTCGCCCGATGCGCCGGAGGTCGATGTGAAGGCGCTGGGCGGTCCGGTGTTGTTTGATAACCTTTCGTTTGGCGACTTTTCGGATTACCTGTCTGTGCCGCCGGCCGAGTACGTTGTTCAGGTAACGCCTGCCGACGACAACAACACCGTGGTGCAAAGTTATCGCGCCGACATATCTGCCCTGGCCGGGCAATCTGCGACGTTATTTGCTTCCGGATTCCTCGGCGGCGGACAACCCGCCTTCGAAGTTTGGGCCGCGCTGGCCAACGGGTTCACTTTCCCCTTGCCGGTATTCGTGAATACGAATGAACTGGACGGCAAACTGGAGTCGCTGCAACTGTCGCCCAACCCCGCTGTGGATAACCTGATGGTCCGTTTCCATCTGAACGCGGATGAAGCGCTGCGCTACAATATCCGTGACCTGACCGGTCGCCTTACAGCCGAAGGCGATTTTGGACTGGTGCCTTCCGGCGAATTTGGCGCACAGCTAAACCTCGGTGGTATGCCTTCCGGCATGTATCAGCTGGAAATCATGTCCGACGCGGGTGTTCAGGTGCGGAAGTTTGTGGTGCAGGGCAGATAGATTTAGGTTTGAATTTCGAATAACGAACAGCGAATGTCGAATGTCGAAGTAACCGTAACGTACACCGCGGCTCGGTCATTTGAGTGAATGATGCCGTGGTGTACGTTACGGTTACTTCGACATTCGACATTCGCTGTTCGATTTTCTAAAAAAGCCTTATTTTCACAACCGGAACGCCAACCGCGCGTTGAAACAACGGCTTTTTTCAAACCAAACCTTTTTGCACATGATTCGCTCGCTCATCAAGCTCGGCCTTTTACTGGTTGCAGCCATTTTAGTGTACAACTATTTTTTTGGCACTTCCGAGGAGAAGGCTCAATCCAAAGAAGTGTTTAAAAAAACAGGCGACGCTATCGGGGCGGCCTGGAACCTGCTGAAAACGGAAAAGCAAAAATTTGACAGCGGTAAATACGATACCGTACTGGATCAATTAGGCAATGCCTACCGGGCGGTGCGGGAGCGGGCCGAATATGTCGATGAAAAAGTACTCCGGCGGCTCGACGAACTGGAACGGCGCAAGGCTTCCCTGCAGAAACAACTGGACGCTATCGAACGCGAAGAACAGGCTCCAGCACCGGCGCCCAAAAAGGGTATAAAGACAGACCAGACCCAAACTTCCAAATCTGCCGATCAGGATCGGCGCAAAGCGGAATTGCAACGCGCGCTCGATTCATTGGTTCGCGATACCGAGGCATTGCTCGATGAGGCGCAGTAACTCCGTCTGTCAGACGGAGTAATTTTTTTTCAGTCCGTCTGACAGACGGAGTATTTTTTTCAGTCCGTCTGTCAGACGGAGTAATTTTTTCAGTCCGTCTGACAGACGGAGTAATTTTTTTTCAGTCCGTCTGACAGACGGACTTACGTATCTTTGCGCCGTTTTTCAATCCCTGTTCCGCTGCATGATCGAATTTCTCGAGCAACTTCTTGGTACCGACGTGGGAAGCGCGTCGGTCATTGTGTTTAACCTGATCATTATTGAAAGCCTGTTGTCGGTAGACAACGCCGCGGTGCTGGCCACCATGGTGATGGACTTGCCGCAGCATCAGCGGGCAAGAGCGTTGCGTTACGGCATCATCGGCGCTTATGCGTTCAGGGGGCTTTGCCTGATATTTGCCGCGTATCTGATCAAGATTTGGTGGCTCAAACCATTGGGGGGGCTGTATTTGTTGTACCTCGCAGCCGATTTTTTTCGCAGCAAAGCCACGCTTAAAACGGAAGATGACACCTTAAACAAGCAGGAAAAATGGTTTTACCGCGTCACTTTGGGTTGGATGGGGCCCTTTTGGGCCACGGTTGTAGCGGTGGAGATAATGGACCTGGCTTTTTCCCTCGACAATGTATTTGCCGCTGTCGCTTTTACCGATAATATTTATCTGATCTGCACAGGCGTATTTATTGGCATACTGGCCATGCGTTTTGTAGCGCAGTGGTTTGTGCGTTTACTGGAAAATTTTCCTTTCCTGGAATACAGTGCCTTTATTGTCATCGGAATACTGGGTTTAAAACTGCTGATGGCCCTTCCCTGTCATTTTTACCACGACAAAGCCTGGGCAAAATACATTGAAAGCGAAACGGCCGACCTGATTGTTTCGGTGATCACCGCCGGATTTTTCTTTGTTCCTTTAATGTTGTCGCGCCTGATCAACTGGCCGAAAAGGAGATAAAAAGTGGTTGAGCGGGTTTAACGGGTTTAACGGGTTGAGCGGGTTTAACGGGTTGAGCGGGTTTAACGGGTTTAACGGGTTG
>JAKLJF010000159.1 GCA_023151335.1 Thermoanaerobaculia bacterium
TACGTTCTCAGCCCGCAGATCAACTGGTGGTGGTACACCCGCCATCCGCAGGACTTGTCACCGGGGCTGACCGCCACGCTCGACCGGTTTTGCGGGTATTACCGGCGGCTCGGTGCGGCGGAAAAAAGACGTTTCCGGGAAAGGATCGTTCTGTTCCACATGGGTACCGATTGGGAGCCAATGGCCTGGCCTGACGACGTATTGCCGCCCGACGTAACACTGGCCCTGGCCGCCCAGGCGGTAACGCTGACTTTTCACCGCCCACAGTTTCTGTTTGATAAATTCGAAAAAGTGCTCATTTACCCCAAACCTTTTGCCACACCGGAATACCCGTTTATGCACGCTTCCGAGTTGTTTGAACCCGACGGCTGCCTCCTGTTTTCTGCCGAGCAGGTGATGGCCGGATTTGTACAACCGGGGGCTTACAACATCGGTTTGCACGAGTATGCCAGGGCTTTTGTACATACTTATCCGGCTGAACCCTATCCAGACCTGTCGGCGCCGGATACCTGGGAAAAATTGCAGCAGGCAGGCGGCTTTCCGCGGGAGCAGGTGGACGCCATTATCGGTATCGCCAGCGTGGAACCGTTGCCTGTGGCCATTCATCATTATTTTATCTTTCCGGAAAAATTCCGGCAGGTCATGCCCAAACATGCTGCCGCTTTTGACCGGATATTCGTCCGTTGATATTCCTTTACAACCAACCCGCAACCTTCTAACCAGAAACCCTCTAACCAGAAACCTTTTTATATGCTCATCCACACCCGCGGCATCGTGTTCCGATCGCTGAAATACGGCGAAACCAGTGTGATCGCCGATATTTTCACGGAGGAAAAAGGTTTGCGCAGCTTTATTGCCGGCAGCGTGCGTACGGCCAAAGCGCGTATGCCCTTCGGGTTGTTCCAGCCGATGATGGTGGTGGATCTGGTGGCGTATTTCCGCGACGATCACGATCATTTGAACCGGCTGAAGGAAATGCGCGCGGCCGAAGTGTTCAGCGCCATCCCTTTCGATGTCCGGCGCGGCGCTGTGGCGCTTTTTATGGCGGAAGTCTGCCGAAAGAGTGTCCATCCCGGTGAAGAGAACCCTGAATTGTTCGATTTTTTACTCGACAATCTGCGCTGGCTCGATACGACGCAGGAGCCGATTGCCAACCTGCACCTGCATTTTCTGCTGCACCTGTCCGGATTTCTGGGATTTCAGCCGCAGGACGAACCGGACGGCGAGGTGTTTTTAGACCTGAAGGAAGGTGTGTTCAGCCCTGTACCGCCGCCGCATGCGTTGTTCCTGGAGCCGGAACAAGCTATGCCTCTGCTGGATTTGCTGCACCTGCCGCTGGAACAATGTCATCTTGTTCGGCTCGGACGGCCGGAAAGAAAAGCATTGCTGCGCGGTTTGTTGCAGTTTTATCAGTTGCATTTGCCGGGTTTTGAAGAGATCAATACGCCGGAAATACTGGAAATGGTGATGGAATAAATCAGTGCACTTCCACCAGCTGCCCCTTGTTCTCTCCAAGGGTTCTCCCCCATTTGGCAATTGCGTCCAGGACCGGGATCAAGGTCTTTCCGAATTCCGTGAGCGAATATTCCACCCGCAAGGGCACTTCGGCAAATACTTCCCGGCGCACCAGGCCGTCTTCTTCCAGTGCTTTCAACTGAATACTTAACATCTTTTCGGTAATGTCCGGTATGCGTTTTTTGATCTCGCCAAAGCGCATGGTGCCGTTTTTCAGGTACCAAAGCACCACGGTTTTCCATTTGCCGCCGATAAAGTGCATGGTGACGTCCATGGCGCAATGGAAGTTTTGGCCCTCCAGTTCGTACACATATTCCTTGCCGTTGATGACCATTTTTAAAATTTTTTGAAAAAATTCGCTGGGGGAAGAAATCCAGAAATTATTACCCCAGGCCAACGTGGTCAAAACGCTGAACATCGTGAACTGCGAAGTGATGGTGGATGCCAAACGAAGCGGCGGCGACCCCACCATGTTTATGAGCGGCAACAGCGCTGAAGCGAAGGCCGGGGTAAAGGAGATGTTGAACGTTTCGGTTGGACCGACATTATCGATCTGGGCGACATCAGCACCGCACGGGGCACTGAAATGATGCTGCCCATCTGGGTCAGAACCTGGATAGCCACGGGGAACGGGCATTTTGCATTTAAGATCGTGCGGTAGGGGGCATTTTTATTGAAATAAAAGCCCGGAGCGTGTAGCTGGCTGGAAACAAGCGGCGGATATTTGCAGATCAAGGTTGCATTGAAAAAGATAGTTATGCGCTTTTCCTTCTGTCTCGCTCTGTTTTTCCCCATTTTGCTGGCTGCCCAGCCCTCCATCCCGGTAGCCGACCAAACCTTCCGCATGGATGGCGAGCATGATTATGTGTATGCGTTCGCGCAGGGCGACCAGATCGCCCTGCATATTCAGTTGCTGGTTGGCAGGCAGGTAAAAACCGTGGAGTTTGTCCAGCACGGCGGTCCCACCCTGTTCAGCACTTATGCGCTGGACTCTGCGCTGACCCAAAATATCCTGATCCCGCAAACCGGCGTTTATTTGCTGCGTTTTCGCGAAAGCGGTATGGGAAAAAAGGTGTGCCGTTTTACGCTCCATCGCACGCCGGGCAGCGACCTGACAAAACGGATGGACAACCGGGTGCTGTGGGATATCCGCCAATACCCCCAATTCCGGGAACAGCGCCGCCTGGTACCGGCTGGCAAAAAAACGGATATGCATTCCCTGGGCGGACAAGTGACCGTAAGCGGCAGCAAACTGGGCCTGAAAAAACCCGTGGGCGCCTATACCTTTACCCTCCCGCCCAATACGGTGAGCTGGGCCTACCGCATTTCCGTCGGTCAGGCCCTGACGGAAGCCCGGAAAAAAGACGCCGACCAGCTCACCACGGCGTTGAATTCCGGCGCCGCCAAATTGCTGCCGGTAATGCCTGAAACAGCACTGGCCGCCTTTGCACTCGGCATGGCCATCGACCTGACCGTGCCTAAGGCCGGAGAGGACGTGGAATACGCCCTGCTCACAGCCGAAAACCTGCCCAAATTCAACAAACACGAACCCTACGATGCCTTTATTTGGCAAGGCGGTATTAGCGTGGACGTGCAACGCCGCTATTCCCCCCTGCAGGGCAGTTACGTTTTCGCTTTCCGCAGCGACAATTGGGTGGATGATATCAATATTACCATCGATATAGAGGCTGTGACCGAAACACCCATTTATGGCGAAGAGATTTATCTGGAACCGGTGAAATAACATTTGACAGTAGGCAAAGCGTGGGACGTTTACGAAACTTTTTAAGTTTCGTAAACGTGTGCTGCTGCAACCAGCCAAGGCATACTAACCAACCCGATCAATGGTACTTTCCAAGATACAGTCGGCCATTGCCGAATACAAATCCTGGCTGCAGGGGCTGCGGCATCATCCTTTTGTGTATAAATGGGAGTCGCTGCAACATTTTCAGGCCAACTGGAATCCCGCCGACTCCAACCCGGCGGCCATGTTCGACCGGAGCCTGCAAAACAGCGAAACCCGTCGCCTGTGGCAAACCGAAAATTGGTATCCCAAACAGATGATGCTCGAATTCTGGCGTTTCGACCCCCGTACCACGGCGGCCATGTTCGACGACCTGTTCAATGAAACCCGCGACACGGAAGCCCGGATTGGTCGCTTTCTGTTCGGCTGCGACGAATTGTTGCGCGACTACAAGCGCGCTCATCCCACATCGGTGGAGAACAACCATTACCATGATGACTACCGGATGATCGCCCTGTATCTGGCTTTCCGATACCCGGACCAATACGCGCCTTACGATTTCGCGGCCTTCCGCAATACCCTCACCCGCTTTCAGGCGCGCGATATTCCGGCCCGGCACGATATAGGCCGTTATTTTAAAGTGCTGCGTACCCTGATGACGTTTTTGGAAAAAGATCCGCAAATAACCCCGGCAATGCAGCGACATCTGCACCCTAAGAAACATTACATGGGGAGAACACTGCTACTGGCGGAAGACTTTTGTATTCAATGTGGTCAATGGGTTTAAAATGTGGTCAATGTGGTCAATTATTAAATTCCAACATTGACCACATTTTAAACCCATTAACCACATTCATTCACCGTCCCCACAGGTTATACTTTAAAATGCAATAAATGGCCCGCACCCCGTCTTTCCAGCCGATTTTTTTGCCCTCGGCATAAGAGCGTCCGTAATAGGAGATGCCGACTTCGTAAATACGGATATCATGCACCCTGCTCATTTTAGCCGTCACTTCCGGCTCGAAGCCGAAGCGTTTTTCCTGCAAATCCAGGCCTTTGAGGATATCCGCCCGGAACAGTTTGTAGCAGGTTTCCATGTCGGTCAGGTTGAGGTTGGTGAACATATTGGAAACGAAGGTTAGGAACTTGTTGCCGATGCTGTGCCAGAAAAACAGGATACGGTGCGGGCGTCCGCCCATGAAACGGGAGCCGTACACCACATCGGCGTAACCGTCGAGGATCGGGCGCAGCAGGATGTTGTATTCGGCCGGGTCGTATTCCAGGTCGGCGTCCTGAATGATGATATAATTACCGGAGGCATGTTGGATGCCGGTATGCAATGCGGCGCCTTTACCCTTGTTCACTTCATGTTTGAGGTAACGGATATTGAGGGCCGGGTTGGCTTCCATGTATCGGCGAATAGCGCCTTCCGTGTCGTCTTTGGAGCAATCATTGGTGATAATGATCTCCTTTTGAATACCGCTGGTCAGCTCTACGGACTTCACTTTGTCCAGGATGCGGTGTATGGTGCGTTCTTCGTTGTAGGCAGGTATAACAATGGATAATGTTTCAGTCATAGATCGGGTTTGTTCGACATGTTTAATGTGCTTTAAGGGTGACGCAAAAGTAAGGCCAAGTTTCCGATTCGTATAAATCTGTCAAAATCAAGATAAAAAGGATCGGTTTAACATTTAATTGAATGTTTTTGGAAAACTTTTTGCTGAAATATACCGTTAGTTGTTTCAAAATCAATACTTATCTGGTAATCCGGCAAAACTGTTCGACACTATGGCAAATCGTATCCAAAAATTCCGTCGCCTCTGGCATAAATCGCCCCGTTTGGCATTGGCGTATCTGCGCCGTAAGGTCAGCCGTCAGGCAAAAAAATTCCTTCCGGTTGATGACTGGAACAAGAATTGGCTTGGCGAAGAGATGCGTCCGTTCAACAGCCTGCGTTAGTCGCGGGCTTTTTTTTGTGCTCCTGCTATTTTTTCCTTGCATTTGATCTGTACGTTGCCGGGGGATGTGTCATATTTGTCCGCGCATTGAACCAGTCCTGCTTTGCGATGTTAAGGCCTGAGGTTCCAGCGCGGTTTTGATATGATAAAAAAACATGTCCTGCTTTTCATTTCCCTTGGCCTGATGGCTTCTGCCTGCAATAAGAACGGCAATAAATCTGGCGTCGGGCCGGCCCGCGCCAGCTACAACGTGGTTTCTGTTGAAGGATTTCTGGTGAAACCGGCCACTCTCACTGCCACTGTGACTGCCAGCGGCACCCTGCTTCCCTTGGAAGAAACGGAGTTGCACCCCGAAGCCTCTGGCCGGGTGGTGCACCTTAATTTGCCGGAAGGTAAAACCGTGCGCAAGGGCGATTTGCTGGTAAAAATATTCGACCAGGATCTGCAGACGCAACTGCGCAAACTGGAGCCTCAGTTGAAGCAGGCGGAAATTACCGAGCAACGCCTTGCCGATCTGCTGAAGGTAAAAGGCGTCAGCCAGCAGGAATATGACCTGGCGGCGTTGCAAATACAAACCCTGAAAAGCGAGATGGAATTGGTGCGGATCAATATTGCCAAAACCGAGCTCCGCGCCCCATACGACGGCATCATTGGCCTGCGCAAAATCAGCCCCGGCGCCTATGTAACGCCGGCTACTGCTGTTGCGACCATTCGATCGAGCGGCGCGCTCAAATTGGATTTTTCCATTCCGGAAAAATACAGCGGCCTGATCCGGGTTGGTCAAACCGTTTCTTTCAGCACGGAAGGTAGTTCAAAAACCTGGTCGGCGGTAGTGCAGGCCACCGAACAAAGCATCGCGGCCGATACCCGCAACCTGCAGGTGCGCGCCCTGGTGCGCGGCGGCGCGGGAGATCTGTTGCCGGGCGCCTTTGCAGAAGTGAGCCTTTCCCTGGGCAACAAATCGCAGGCTTTGCTTATCCCTTCCCAGGCTATTATCCCGCAGGCCCGCGATAAAAAAGTTTTTGTCGCCCGGGGCGGCAAAGTGCAATCCGTAACGGTCAAAACGGGCGTACGACAATCCGGTATGGTGGAAATCACGGAAGGGCTTTCGGGTGGTGACACTATTGCCACTACCGGTATTTTATTTCTGCGTCCGGATATGCCCATGAAATTTTCGAAGGTGGAATAAATCATCACTCTTAAGCTGCGTATAACCATGCCCGATCCTGTCTACCGTGCCATTCCGGCTTGGGCCGAAGAAGACCGACCCCGCGAAAAAATGTTGCTCAAAGGCAAACATGCCCTTTCCGATGCAGAATTACTGGCCATCTTGTTGGGCAAAGGAACCGTGGGGGTGAGCGCCGTGGCGCTGGCCCAGGATATCCTGGCTTCGGTTGATAACAGTTTATACGAATTGGGGAAACGGTCCGTGTCGGAGCTGACGCGGTTCAGGGGCATCGGAGACGCCAAGGCGATAACCATCGCCGCCGCATTGGAAATCGGGCGCCGCCGGCAAATGTCCGACCTGCGCGAACGCCCGCGTGTTACGTCGAGCCGCGATGCCTTTAATGCCATCGCACCGCTACTCACCGATCTGCACCACGAAGAATTCTGGGTTTTGCTGCTCAACAAGGCGAGCGAGGTTTTTTCCCGCGAACGGCTCAGCGCCGGCGGCATGGCCGGCACGGTGGTAGATGGAAAAATATTGTTTAAAACGGCTTTGGACGCCCGCGCTGCTGCCGTAATCGCCGTCCACAATCACCCCTCCGGCAGCCTCCAGCCCAGCCAGGCAGATATCGATCTCACCCGCCGTCTGCGCAAGGCCGGCGAGTTGCTCGAGTTGCCGTTGCTGGATCACCTGATCGTATCGGAACGCGGTTATTACAGTTTTGCCGACGAAGGAATGTTATAAAATAAGCCCGCGGCCTCCATGATTTTTAACATATTTGCCAACCCAGAGGCCGGTGTTTTGTCTTTTCTAACGTTATCAGTACAAAACGAACAACTTTATGCAGCAGAACGGTACACCCACCCGTGCCGCCTTGACGGTCAGTGCCACCCTTTTATTCTTATCTTTGCTCGGTTGCGACGCCCCCCCTTGCCGGGATATCAGCGGCCGTTGGTCTAACCGGGAAGGCCAGTCGTTTTATTTCGAAGCCGGTGGCAAAGCGCTCTGGCTGGTGCGCTTCGGAAGCAAGATAGATACCTTTGCCATGGAGTACCGCTACGATTGTAAAAAACAACCGGCGCACCTCGATCTCAGTGGTTTCCAGAGCGGCCCCCTGAGTGGAAAAACCTTGTACGGCATTCTTGAATGGAACAGCGATACCTCCTTTCGCTTCGATGCCGAAACCGGTATGGGCCCTGAAGCAAGACCGGATCAGTTCAATACCGAACAGACACAAAAATATTACCGGGAAAAATGAAAACGAGGTTTAACGGGTTTAACGGGTTTAACGGGTTTAACGGGTTTAACGGGTTGAGCGGGTTCCTTAACCCTTGCCCCCTCGCTTCAAATACTACGGGTTAACGAACCCGTTAAACCCGCTCAACCCGTTAAACCCGTTAAACCCGTTAAACCCCTTTTAAGCCTGTGCCGGCGGCGTGTTAAAATTCATGGGCGGGAGTTGCGGTTGCTCTGGCTCATCAATTTTGCCAAACTGCATTTCGTATTTCTGCACATTGTCTTTCAGAGCAAACAGCAAGCGTTTGGCGTGTTGGGGGGTAAGAATGATGCGGGCTTTAACTTTGGCTTTCGGCACATTCGGCATGAGCCGGATAAAATCAACGACAAACTCGGAATTTGAATGCGAGATGATCGCCAGATTAGAGTAAATGCCTTCCGCGACTTCTTCCGAAATTTCGATATTGATGGCCGGTTGTTGATTTTTATTGTCTGCCATTATTATTGAGTGATTGAGTGATTGAGTGATTGAGTGATTGAGTGATTGAGTGATTGAGTGATTTTTCGGGTATGTAAAAAATTATTGAGAATTCTCTTACGGGGCGGCAAAGGTACAGGAAAAAACCGGGGAATTCCGATTTTTGCCGCATGACAACATGGCTTTCTGTTCCCGCTGATTCTGATTTTTCTCTTCACAATCTTCCCTTCGGCATTTTTGACCCCGGCAACGGTAGGCCGAGAGCCGGTATGGCCATTGGCGATCACATCGTCGATCTGGCTGCTGCCGCCGAAAGCGGTCTGTTTGGCAAACGGCGTTTTTTTAAAAAAATATTTGAGCAACCGGTACTGAACGAATTTATCGCGTTGGGCAAACCCACCACAAACCGCATCCGTCGTAAAGTGCAGGATTGGCTTCGCCTGCCTGAAGCGCCTCATAATGCCGGCAATCTGCTGACCGACCGACGCCGCGCCCGGATGCTGCTGCCGGTCCGGGTGGGCGATTATACCGACTTTTACAGCAGCATCGAACATGCCACCAATGTGGGCAAGATGTTCCGCCCCGACAACCCGCTGCTGCCCAACTGGCGCTGGCTGCCGGTCGGGTACCACGGCCGCTCTTCCAGTATCGTCGTAAGTGGCACGCCGGTGCGCCGGCCCTATGGGCAAATCCTGCCCAAAGGACAGGAAACGCCCGTTTTTTCAGCGTCGCGGCAGATCGACTTCGAACTCGAGGTCGCCTTTGTAATTGGAAAAGATACCGTGTTGGGAGAATCAATCCGTGTAGAAGATGCCGAAGATTGTATTTTTGGCCTGGTGTTGTTCAACGACTGGAGCGCGCGCGACATCCAGCGTTGGGAATACGTACCGCTGGGCCCATTTTTGGGTAAAAATTTTGCCTCCTCCATCTCGCCCTGGATCGTGCCGCTGGAGGCGCTGAAACCTTTCCGGGTAAAAGGCCCCCGGCAAACG
>JAKLJF010000015.1:0-7499 GCA_023151335.1 Thermoanaerobaculia bacterium
GAACAGGGCGACCATCTCATCCTCAAAAGCCAGTCCGCGATACCGTTTTTTCAGGGCGCGCAGCCGCTTCACGTACAAATTGGCGCAGCCCCGGCGCGTCAGCGTGCCGATGTCGCCGCCGCTGCCTTTCACCCACATCACTTCGGCCTGCTCCCCGCTGACGGGGTCGGTTTCTGTGATCTTTACCGAGGTGTTGCCGCCGGCGAAATTGGTCAGGCGCAGGTCCGCGCCGAGCAGATTGGAGCGGTAAATGAACAGATCTACCTCGTTTGGCGCCAGTTCGGCGGGTTTTTGTGTGTCCCATTGGTATGAGACGTGTTGGAATGACGGCGTCATTGTTATTATTTTGGTAAAATTGACTTGCGGTAAATTGATGACCAATGGTTGGATACAACTTATTCGTCGGACGACAAATTCGTCCGACGATACACGTCATAACCAGAGCTAATGAACAAGGTGTCGTGGCAAATCCCCCACCCGTTCGCAGCAAACCTGTTCCATGACCTGTTGCAGTTGTTTTTTCAGGATCGTCGCCACATGGTCGCCGCCGGCCTCGCCCAGGGCGGCCACGCCGTACATGAACGAGCGGCCGAGAAAGGTGAATTCCGCCCCGGAGGCCAGCGCCCGCGCCACATCCACACCCGAACGGATGCCCGAATCGAGCATGATCTTCAATCTGCCTGCATGGTTTGTCACGATCGGTCCGAGGGATTTGATCGAGGATTGCCCCGCGTCCAGTTGCCGCCCGCCGTGGTTGGAGACGATGATGCCGTCGAATCCGAGCCGTCTGGCCATTTCGGTGTCTTCCGCGCTGGCCACGCCTTTCAGCACGAGTTTGCCACGCCAGCGTTCGCGGATAGGAGCAATTCTGGCCTCGCTTACCCGGCCCGAAAAGGTTTGGTTCATGTACTGGCCGAGCTGGCTCATGTCCATGTTTTTGGGCATGTATTTTTTGAGGTTGGCAAATTCTGGTTTACCGTGTAGCAGGGTTTGCCAGGCCCAGTGTGGTTTTCCCATTATCTGAAGGATGTTGGAAAGGGTCATTTGCGGCGGCATGGCCAGTCCGTTGCGAATGTCGCGCGGGCGGTAGCCAAAACTCGGCACATCGCAGAGCACGCACAATACTTCACAACCGGCGGCTTCTGCGCGGTCGAGCAGGTCGTCGCGCAGGGCCTTATCGGCGGGGTGGTAAAGCTGGAACCAGAAATGTCCGTCGGTCAGTTTTCCGACGGTCTCGATGCTGGCGGTGGTCACCGTACTGAGCACAAACGGGATATTGTGCCGCCGGGCCGCCATTGCCAGTATTTCCGTTGCGCCCGGCCACATCAAACCCTGCAAACCGACGGGCGCGATGCCGAAAGGCGCGTCGTAGGTTTTGCCGAACAATTCGGTGCGCATGTCCGATGCTCCGTGGTTCGACAGATAAAACGGCTTTAACTCCACCTCGCGGAGTTCGGCGGTGTTTTTATGCAGGTTCACGTCTTCGTTGCAGCCGCCGTCGAGGTATTCGAAAGCGAAACGCGGGATGCGCTGCCGGGCGCGCTCGCGGAGGTCTTCGATTGCCGGATATTTCATTTTACCGATGATAGTTTTTCACGTTGAAGCCACTTGCTCAACGCCAGGTACAACACTCCGCACGCCAGCCAGGCCGGCAGGGTGAGGAACGACAGGAACACGCCCTGCGATGCAGAAATATAGTAAAACAAGCCGCCGCTGAGCGCCCAGGCCAGTAAAACCGCCAGGTTGAACGTGATACCCGCTTTTTCGGCGTAATTTTTTACCAGCCCGAATTTTTCGGCAAAAAAATGTTCAAACACGATAACAGCGCCCACCGGGGCGAGAATAAATCCGTACACGGCCACAAAGTCGAGCAATTTCATGGCAAAGGCCGGAAACAGCCCCGCTATGGTCGCTACCGTGCCGGCCAACATGGTCACCCAAAACGTACTGGCCCCGGGCATGATGGCCTGGAACGCCAGTCCCGAGCGGTAAATCGTCGGGTTGGCGGTGGTCCAGCCGGCGAGGATAACGGTCAGGATGCCCACTATGCCGATGGCGTTGTAGGCCAGCGGGCCGGGCGCCACGGGCGGCGCCTGCCCCCCGGCGATAAAAGTTTGCGCTTCGGGCGTTTTCAGGTAGGCAGCGTAGAGCAGCGCCGCGGCGATCCAGGCTATGTAATGCCCCACGTACATGCCCGCGGCTGTTGTCCAGCCGGCTTCAGGACGTTTGGCGTAGCGAAAAACCGACAGGTCGCTCATGCCGATATGCATGGCCGCGTTGCAAAACCACGACCAGACGACCACGTGCCAAAAGGTGTATTTTATCTGACCCGGAAACGGCTCCCGGCCTTCGCCCCAGATATGCCAGAAATCGGCGAAACTGCGCACGCCTAACGTTTGCAAAGCCACTATGCCTGCCGCGAGGAAACCGAGCACGATAAAAGGCGACATCAGGTTGGCCGCCTTCGACACGGTGTTGTACCCTTTGGCGGCGACAAGCGTGAACAAGGCCCCCAACGCCAGTACAATGACCACCCAGGTTGCGCCGTTGGGCATTGTATCCGTCAGTTTGGGCATTTCCATATTGAAAGGCACGCCGACCGCCGTGGCCGAAACGGTGATCATGCTGCCGGCGAGGAAGCAGAACAGTATGCCGTTAGCGAGGTTGTACCCGGTAACCAGGCGTTTGCCGCAAATTTTTTCCAGCTGATAATACAACGTCAGGCGGTGTTTGACCGCGATCTCAGCCGTCAGATACCGCCACGAGAGCACGGCAAGAAAATTGCCCAGCAGCAAGCCCACGATGAGATCGAAGGCGCTAACCCCTGCCGTCAGGAACAGCGGCCCGATCATGAACTCCGTTCCGGCAGTGTGTTCCCCGGCGTACATGCCCAGAAAACTCCGCCAGTCTTTCCAGCGCTTGGCGGGCACGGGCTCCCTTTCAAATTCCTCGGTTTGCAGGTGTTTTTCGTTTTGCATATTGACCGTTTTTATTTGTATTTCAATCCGAAACCAAAAGGATACAGCGGCTTTTCCGAATCGTAGGGTACGTCGGCTTTTTGCCGGCGCACGGCGTCCATGCCCGAGGGCAATTCGAAAGGCAGTTTGCCTTCGGGATTCGCCCTGCCGAAAATTACGTCCAATACCGCCGCATCGCTGGCGCCATAGTTGGCCACTACCGCCCGCGCGGCGGCATTGATTTCGGGAAATACCGCCGGGCGGTCGAGGTAAATATCTAAGATGGTCGGCGCGGCTTTGCAAATGTCGAGTACTTCCTGCAGGTCTTCGCCTTTAAAATCGAGGTCGCCGTGGTGGAAGCCCTGCGCCATAGGGATGTCCGTTTTGACCGGAATCCAGGGTGTTTGGAGGCGGATTATGGCAAAATCAGCCTGTTTCGGGTCATCGACGACCCTGCCGTATTGGGCCGCGACTTCCGGAGCGACGTTTTTGACAAAAATTTTCAAGTCCGGCTTTTTAAGCGGCAACGTATTTTTGGGGTTTTTCAGCAGCGTCATCGAGCGGCGTTGCGCGGCGTCGGCTTCTTTCTGAAAGCCGGGATTGCCCACAATGGATTTGACTTTGGATTCATCCACGAACGGGTCGTCGAACAAGCCCAACTGAAATTTTTGCCGCAGCAGCCGGCGTACCGACTGGTCAATGCGGGCCTCGCTGATCATTCCTTCTTTAACCAGGTTGATGACGTGCTGCGGGCATCTTTCGCCGCCAAATTGGTCCACACCCGCCTCGATCGCTTTTTGCACGCGTTCTTTTTCACTCAGTTTTTCCACGCCCCAGGCGCGCGCGGGCCAGGTAAAGGCGGGCGCCTTGACGTCGGTAATCAGTCCCCAGTCGGTGCAAACCACGCCGTCGAACCGGTATTTTTCGCGGAGCAGTTTGGTGATGATGGTTTTGTTAAACGACATGGCGACCTCCTCGTCTGTCTGTCCTACCGGCACACCGTAATACGGCATGATGGCCGCTGTGCCTGCCTGAAACGCTGCTTCAAAGGGGATGAGGTGGTAGCCGAAGTTATTCCCCGGATAAATTTGTCCTTTATGGAAAGGGAAATGCGGGTCGAGCCCCTCGTTTTGCGGGCCGCCGCCGGGGAAGTGTTTGGTCATACAGGCCACGCCGGTTTTCAGGTCGTTGCCCTGCAAACCTTTGATGTAGGCCGTTACCATTCGGGCGGTCAGGTGGGCATCCTCGCTGAAATTGCCCGAAATACGCGGCCAACGCGGCTCGGTGGCGAGGTCAATTTGCGGGTGCAACGACTCGCGTATGCCGACCGCGAGGTACTCCTGCCGCACGATGTCGGCAAAACGTTCGACCAGTTTTTCATCGCCGATGGCGGCAAGCCCGGGGCATTCGGGCCACATGGAAAAGCCTTGCGCAGCCATGGCGAAAATGTTGTTGCTGAAGTGGTTGCGCGGGTCGCTGGCAATAGTCACCGGGATGCCGAGGCGCGTTTTGGCAGCGGCATGTTGCAGATTGTTGTACCAACGGGCGGCGATGGCCGGGTCGTTTGGAATTTGCCAGAGGTTGAAATGGGTCATTTTGAGGTTGTTCATGTTGTCAATGGCGGCGGGCAGAAACGCCGCGAAGCCTTTCCCCGCTTTTGCCGGGTTGAAAGGGAGGCTGGCATCCTCGTTGATGGGAGCGCCGTTGATGAACATGGCGCCCGCTTTTTCCTCCAGGGTCATTTGTGCGAGCAGGTCGTCCACGCGTTTTTCGAGGGGCTGGGTTGGGTCTTCGTAGATGTCTTTTTGGCCGTTATGGTTGAGGTCGCGGTAGTTGCGCAGCCAGCCGCGGGTGTCGAGCCATTCGCCGAACCGTTCGATCCATTTATCGCTTGGCAGGTTTTGCCGGCGCATGCCGAAACCGTGCCCGCCTTGTTCGTAAAGGTGCATTTCTGCGCTTTTTCCGGCGGCAATCCACTTGTTGTAAAGGTCGGTACATTGCAGGTGAAAGCCGAAGTTGTCGTCGCTGGCGGCCGCGATGAACAGCGGGGGCGCGTCGCCGCGCACAGTAGAAGTATTCACCACGTGCAGGGCGGGGTAGATTGGCGCCGCAAAATTTGGCCGGCTGGCCGCGGTGTATTCGAGCGCCGCCGAGGCCGCCACCGTGCCGCCGGCCGAAAAGCCCATGATGCCGATTCGATCGGGCTTTACCCTGAATTCGGAAGCGTGGTTGCGCACGTATTCGATGGCGGCCAGGCCATCGGCTTTGGCCAGGGCGATCACGGGCGCCATGTCCTTGTCCATCTGATCGCGGTTTTGCAGCTTTTGTATAAACTCTCCGGCAGGGTCGTCGCCGGTAGGTACCAGGCGGTATTTCAGCACAAAAGCCGCGATACCGTGTTCGACACACCATTGGGCCACGTCGGCGCCTTCGTTGTCGATCGCCAGCAGGTGAAATCCACCGCCGGGCGCAATCAGGAGCGCCGTGCCATTGGCCTTTTCGGGCGCGGGCAGGTAGGCGGTCAGGGTAGGGGAGGAGACGTTGGAGATGATCCTGGTTTTGGAGTTCGGGGCAATACCCTCCTTTTCGGGAGCGGGCCAGCGCAGCGTTTCCGGAGCCGGAAGAGAAGAAAGCGGAATGACCGTTTGGGAAAAAACAGTCGCTGTATTCAGCAACATTGAAACGGCCAAAAGTACAGGAAGTTTATTCATAATATTTGATTGACAGATACCGGTGGCAAAAATGGTACATCGGATTGGTAAAAAAGCACGATTAAACGGGTGATTTTTCCTATGAATGTTACCTTGGCCCCCGTAACGGAAAACGCAACAACGCATGTCAAACAACCGCACCAACTGGGTCAACCGCTTTCTCGGCATCGTCGAACGCCTCGGCAATGCCCTGCCGCACCCCGCCACCCTGTTTGCCGGCTTTGCCGGCCTGATCATTTTGCTCAGCGGGCTCCTCAGTTTGTTCAATCTGACGGTGACGCACCCTGGCACGGGCAAATCCGTTTCGGTGGTCAACCTGCTTTCCGCCGAGGGACTGCACCGGATTCTTACCGGCCTGATCACCAACTTCACCGGTTTTGCGCCGCTCGGCACGGTGCTGGTATCCCTGTTGGGTATCGGCGTGGCAGAAGGTAGCGGCCTCATCGGGGCGGCCATGCGGCTCATCGTGCTCAAATCGCCCGCCCGCTTGCTCACGCTGGTGATCGTATTTGCCGGCGTTATGTCCAACGCGGCCAGCGAGGTGGGTTATGTGTTGCTGGTGCCCCTGGCAGCCATCATTTTTCTGGCCTCGGGCCGGCATCCACTGGCGGGGCTGGCGGCGGCGTTCGCGGGCGTGTCGGGCGGATACAGCGCCAACCTGCTGCTGGGCACCGTCGATCCGCTACTGGCCGGTTTGTCGCAGGAAGCGGCCCGCATCGTGAATCCGGAATACGTGGTCAATCCGGCCTGCAACTGGTATTTCATGGCGGTTTCCACTTTTCTGATCACTTTTCTTGGCGCCTGGGTCACCGAAAGGGTAGTGGAGCCCCGGCTGGGAAAATATGAAGGCAAGGAAAAAGCGGAGGAAGTAAAACCGCTGAGCCCGGAGGAAAAAAGAGGGCTGCGCTTTGCCCTGGTCACCGCCGCGCTGTTCACGGCATTCGTACTGGGCGGGCTGATCCCGGAAGCCGGTTACCTGCGCGATCCGAAAACCGGCGATATCCTGCATTCCCCCTTCATGTCGGGCATCGTGGCCCTGGTGTTCATCAGCGCGGCTATTTGCGGCATCGCCTACGGCGTGGGCGCCAGAACGGTTAAAAATGACGCCGACGTGATGAAAGGTATGGCCAAAAGTATGGAAACGCTGGGCTCCTATATCGTACTGGTGTTCTTTGCCGCGCAGTTCGTCGCTTTCTTCAACTGGTCAAACATTGGTCTCATCGTTGCGGTGAAAGGCGCCGATACCCTGCGCGCCTCGGGGCTGGGCCCCATCCCGCTGATGCTGGCTTTTGTGGCCATCTCTTCCACCATCAACCTCGTGATGGGCAGCGCCTCGGCCAAGTGGGCTATTATGGCGCCGGTATTTATCCCCATGTTCATGCTGCTGGGCTACACGCCGGAGTTTACCCAGGCCGCCTACCGGGTAGGCGACAGCGTGTCGAACGTTATCTCGCCCATGATGTCGTACTTCGCCCTTATCGTGGCCTTTATGCAGCGATACGACGAAAAAGCCGGCATCGGCACGGTTATTTCCACCATGCTGCCCTATACCGTTACTTTTTTTATCGGTTGGACCGCGCTGCTCATCGTTTGGATCTTGCTGGAATTGCCGTTTGGATTCGGGGCGGGGCTGTATTTGTAATTATTTTCAAAAATTTTTAAACCTCCTTTGGAAATCCGGATCAGGTGTGCTTATCTTTGCGGGCGCTTTTGAAAAACGGGGTTCCAGAATCATATTTGGCCCTGCAAAAGCGGCAGAAATTTGACAACATAATTTCTTAAACAGGTAATGAATCAGAAAATTCGCATTAAACTGCGGTCTTACGACTAC
>JAKLJF010000015.1:7509-19517 GCA_023151335.1 Thermoanaerobaculia bacterium
TCTCGTGGATAAGTCCACCGAGAAGATCGTCAAGACAGTACGTGCGAGTGGGGCCGTTGTTACGGGGCCGATTCCGCTGCCGACGGAGAAGGAAATATTCACGGTGCTGCGCTCGCCGCACGTGAATAAGAAATCCCGGGAGCAGTTTCAGTTGCGCACCCACAAGCGCTTGATTGAAATTTACACGCCAACACAAAAAACAGTGGACGCTTTGTCCAAACTGGAGCTCCCGAGCGGCGTAGACATTCAGGTCAAGCTCACCTAATTCGCACTATTCGGATTCAAGGCGGTTCTTTCCGGCTTGCGTCAAAGTGCCCCGGCTAAAACCGGGATAACTGATGCGGTCGAAAGCGGTTCCGGTTCCACGGAAGGTCGCTTTTTCGCTTTTGTACGCGGCCACTGAATTCAGAAAAAGACTAAAGCACAATCGTTCAACTATAAAAATCTGACACCTGTGAACGGTCTGATTGGCAAAAAAATCGGGATGACCAGCATCTTCGACAACAACGGTAAAAACGTTGCCTGCACGATTATCGAAGCTGGCCCCTGCGTCGTCACACAAGTGCTGAACGACGATACGGACGGCTACACCGCCCTTCAATTGGCTTACGGCGAACGCAAAGCCTCCAAAACTCCGGCTGCACTGGCCGGCCACTTTGAAAAAGCCGGCACGGCGCCCAAACACAAAGTGCTCGAATTCCGCGATATGAACCTCGACAAATCGCTCGGCGATCTGGTAACCGTCAGCGACGTATTCCAGGAGGGCGACAAAGTCAGCGTCGTGGGCACCTCCAAAGGTAAAGGCTTCCAGGGTGTGGTTCGCCGTCACGGTTTCGGCGGTGTGATGGAACAAACCCACGGTCAGCACAACCGCCTGCGCGCTCCCGGCTCTTTGGGTAACTCCTCTTTCGCAGCCAAAGTAATGAAAGGCATGCGTATGGCCGGCCAAATGGGCAATAAACAAATAAAAGTGCGCCGCCTGCAAGTGCTCAAAATATTTCCGGATCAAAACCTCCTGCTTATCAAAGGTGCCGTTCCGGGTCACAAAGGCGCTTATGTCGTAATTGAAAAATAAGGCGAAACATGAAACTCGAAGTATATAATATCAATGGCGAAGCCACGGGCCGCTCGGTAGAATTGCCCGAGGATGTGTTCGGGATCGAACCGCATGAACACAGCGTTTGGCTCGACGTAAAACGCTACCTCGCCGCACAGCGCCAGGGTACGCATAAATCCAAGGAGCGCAGCGAAATGAGCGGCTCCACCCGCAAACTGCACCGCCAGAAAGGCACCGGCGGCTCGCGGAAAGGCGACATCAACAACCCGCTTTATCGCGGCGGCGGCCGCGTATTCGGCCCGCGCCCGCGCAACTACGACATCCAGGTAAACGCCAAGGTGCGCCGCCTGGCCCGCCGCAGCGCCTTGTCGGCCAAAGCCAAAGCCGGTAATATCATCGTCGTGGAAGACTTTTCTTTCGAGCAACCGCAAACCAAAGCGTTCAGCAATATCCTGCGCGCCTTAAAGGTGGCCGATAAAAAACCGCTGACCGTCACCGGCGCCTACGATAAAACGCTCTATCTCTCCTGCCGCAACCTGCCGCAGGCCGATATCGCCCCCGCAACCGACCTCAACACCTATCAAATTATGCGCGCCGGCACGCTCATTCTGGCAGAAAGCGCCATTGAGAAAATTAAAGAAGTCAACGAGTTTTGAGTATTAAGTTTTGAACTTTGAGTTACTCCACCCACCGGGAACGAAACAACTCAAAACTCAAAACTTCAAAAAATAAGTCATGGCTAAGCAAATACTGATCAAGCCGGTCATTACCGAAAAAGCGACCCGCCTCGCCGACAAACGCGATACCTACGTGTTTGTGGTGAATAAAGACGCGAATAAAATCGAAATCAAAAACGCCATCGAAAAGCTGTACAACGTCAGCGTCGACAGCGTGAACACGGCGGTCATGCCCGGCAAGCCCAAAACCCGCAACACCAAATCGACGATTGTACGCGGCGTGAAAGCCTCCTACAAAAAGGCTTTCGTCACCCTCGTAAAGGGCGAACGCATCGACATCTTCGGCGAAGAATAAAACTGAATTGTGGTACGAGTTGGAGTCTCATAACTCATAACTCATAACTCATAACTAAAAAATGGCAGTTAAAAAATTCAATCCGATCACCCCTGGCTCCCGCTACCACGTGGCGGTAACCAAATCGGAACTGACAAAAGGCGCGAAGCCGGAAAAAGCCCTGCTCGTTACCATCGGCAGCACCGGCGGCCGGAACACCGACGGCCACCGCACCATGCGCTATCGCGGCGGCGGGCACAAACGCCGGTATCGTATCATCGATTTCAAACGCGAGAAAGACGGCGTAACGGCTACCGTGCAGTCCATTCAGTACGACCCGTACCGCAGCGCTTATATTGCCCTGGTTGAATACACCGACGGTGAGCGGCGCTATATCCTGGCCCCGAAAGGCCTGGAAGTGGGCCACCAGATCGTGTCGGGCCGCGGCGCAGCACCCGAAAACGGCAACTGCCTCTACCTGGCCGAAGTGCCGCTGGGCGCCTTTGTTCACAACATCGAAATGCGCCCGGGTGGCGGTGGCGTACTGGTGCGCAGCGCCGGTTTGGCCGCGATAATGATGGGCCGCGAAGATAAATATGCCGTGTTGCGTATGCCCTCCGGCGAAGTGCGCCGGGTGCTGCTGACCTGCAAAGCCACCATGGGCGTCGTCGGCAACTCCGACCACAACCTCGAGGTCATGGGTAAAGCCGGACGTAACCGCTGGAAAGGCCGCCGTCCGCGCAACCGCCCCGTAGCCATGAACCCCGTCGATCACCCGATGGGTGGCGGCGAAGGTCGCGCTTCGGGCGGACACCCCCGCAGCCGCAAAGGCCTCAAGGCTAAAGGTATGAAAACCCGCAGCCGTACCAAACCATCCAATGCATTGATTATCAGCCGCAAGAAAGGCGGAAACGCAAAATAATTAAGGTATGAGTTATGAGTTATGAGTTTTTTTGACTTCACTCAAACGCTCGCTCGGACTCATAACTCATAACTCACAACTCATAACTAACAAACATGCCTCGTTCGCTTAAAAAAGGCCCTTACGTTCACCACAAACTGATGGAGAAAGTGGCCAAAGCCAAACAAAGCAACAAACGCCAGGTGATCAAAACATGGAGCCGGGCTTCGATGATCATTCCCGACATGGTCGGTGAAACCATCGCGGTGCATAATGGCAAAACCTTTATCCCGATCCTGGTAACTGAAAATATGGTAGGCCATAAGCTGGGAGAATTCGCCCCTACGCGCATCTTCCGCGGCCATGCCGGAAACAGAAAATAACTTTTAATGAGATCAATCAGAGCAATGAGGTCAATGTGGTCAATGTTCGCCACAATCTCAAAAATTGACCACATTGACCACATTGACCACATTGACCACATTCAAAAATATGGAAGCAGTAGCAAAATTGCGCAATTGCCCAATGTCGCCCCGCAAAATGCGGTTGGTGGTAGATAATATTCGCGGTAAACGTGTGGTGGACGCCCTGGGTATCCTGCGGTACACCAACAAGGAAGCCGCCGTCTGGCTGGAAAAACTCCTTCTCTCCGCCGTGAACAACTGGGAGCAGAAATCCGAACAGGATGGCGCCGCCGACGACTACGATCTGTACATCAAACGCGCTCATGTCGATCCGGGTAGCATCATTTACCGGTTCCTCCCGGCGCCCCAGGGCCGCGCATACCGCGTCCGCAAACGCCGCAATCACGTTACGCTGATCGTGGAAAACCGCGTAAAACTCGAAGACGAAGAATAAACGCCCTTTAATCACTCAATCACTCCATCACTCAGTCACTCAATAACATGGGTCAAAAAGCAAATCCGATTGGTAATCGCCTTGGCATCATTCGCGGTTGGGATTCCAACTGGTACGCCGATAAAGATTACGGCCTCAAAGTGGTAGAAGACGAAAAGATCCGCAACTACCTCCGCGCCCGTCGTCCGAAAACGGCCACCGCCGATCCGCGCGAACGCAACAAACCGATGCAAAACGGCATCAGCCGCATTGTGATCGAGCGGACGCTCAAGCGCGTTACCGTCACTATCCAAACCAGCCGCCCTGGTATCATCATCGGTAAAGGCGGCAAGGAAGTTGACCTCATCAAAGAAGAATTGAAACTGCTTACCGGTAAAGACGTGCAGATCAACATCTACGAGATCCGCAAACCGGAAGTTGACGCCAATATCGTCGGCGAACAGATCGCCAAACAAATCGAAGCCCGTATCAACTACCGCCGCGCTATCAAAGGCGCTATCCAGGGTACTATGCGGGCCGGCGCCGAGGGTATCAAGATCCGTATCAGCGGTCGTCTTGGCGGCGCGGAAATCGCCCGCACGGAAGAATTCAAGGAAGGCCGCACGCCGCTCCATACCTTCCGGGCCGACATCGACTTTGCCTTGGTGGAAGCACTCACCGTCTACGGAAAAATCGGCATCAAAGTCTGGATTTTCAAAGGCGAAGTGCTTCAGAAACGCGAACTGACGCCGTTTGCCGGCATGGAAGGCGGCGAACGCCGGGGCGGCGAACAACGCGGCGGCGAACGCGGTGAGCGTGGCGAACGCGGCGAACGTCGCGGCGAACGCCGGGGTGATCGCGGTGGCGACCGGGGTGGCGAACGCGGCGAACGCCGCGGTGGCGGCGGCGGTGGTGATCGTCGCGGCGGCGGCGGTGGTGGCGGCAATCGCGGTGGCGGTGATCGTCGCGGCGGCGGCGGTGGCAATCGTGGTGGCGGTGGCGGCGGACGCCGGTAATCGCCGGCCAAGGGGGGCATCCTGGTTTTTATCATTTTGAAAATCAGACGATTCGCCGTAACTTTGCAGCCGTTTTCGGAAAAAAGAGCGATTTTGCATTATAAAACATTGATTGACAGTATTTTAAATTACTCATACAATGCTTCAGCCTAAACGTCAGAAATACAGGAAGCAACACAAAGGCCGCAACGAAGGTCTGGCATATAAAGGTAGTACCATCTCTTTCGGCACATTCGCCCTGAAAGCCATGGAATTCTCCCGGATTACCAGCCGGCAAATCGAATCGGCCCGTGTGGCCCTTACCCGTAATATGAAAAGGGAAGGAAAGGTGTGGATCCGTATTTTTCCGGACAAACCGCTCACCTCGAAACCGGCCGAAGTGCGCATGGGTAAGGGTAAAGGCGCCGTCGACCACTACGTTTGCGAAGTGCAACCCGGTCGCGTGCTGTTCGAAGTGGAAGGCGTTAGCAAGGAACTAGCTTACGAATCACTGCGTTTGGCCGCACAAAAATTACCCATCGTGTGCAAAGCGGTCACACGGTACGATCGAAAGAGATGGTACTACCTTTATATGCCAGACCTTCGTTGCGGCCTTTGTGTTGCTTCCTGTATTTCTGACGTTTAGGCTGAAGCATTGTATGAGTAATTTAAAATACTGTCAATCAATGTTTTATAATGCAAAATCGCCCGTTTCCACACCGAGGTCCGCCAACGGGAACTGGCCGAAATGACGCCCGACCAGCTCGCCATGCGTACCAAACTCCTGGCCCGCCGGCGCCGTCAACGCTAAATCCGAACATTATTATATCAAATTATAATGGAAGTAAGAAATCTTCGCAAACAAAAATCAGGCGTGGTAGTGTCCAATAAAATGGACAAAACGATCGCTGTTCAGGTGGAACGCCGGCTGATGCACCCTATTTACGGGAAATTCGTAAAGCGCTCCAAAAAATTCTTTGCGCACGACGAAGAGAACACCTGCAACGTCGGCGACAAAGTGCGCATCATGGAAACCCGCCCGCTCAGCAAAAAGAAACGCTGGCGCCTGGTAGAAATTCTGGAAAGAGCAAAATAATAACCGGTAGCCGGTGGACGGTAGACGATAGACGGTTTTTTAGACCGTTGACCGTCGACCGTCCACCGTCGACCGTCAACTGATAAAAATTATGATTCAGCAAGAGTCTCGATTGAACGTGGCCGACAATTCCGGCGCTAAAGAGGTGCTTTGCATCCGGGTGCTGGGCAGCACGCGCCAACGGTATGCCGGTATCGGCGACAAGATCGTCGTTACGGTGAAAGACGCCACGCCGGGCGGTATCAAAAAAGGCACGGTTTCCAAAGCAGTAATCGTGCGTACCCGTAAAGAAATTCGCCGTCGCGACGGCTCTTATATCCGTTTCGACGACAATGCCGTGGTATTGCTTACCGCCGCCGACGAACCGCGCGGAACGCGTATTTTCGGTCCGGTTGCCCGCGAACTGCGCGACAAAGATTACATGCGTATCGTTTCGCTCGCTCCGGAGGTGCTTTAACTGAAATCACACTGACATAACATGGCTACCAAGCAACAAACTAAACGCCACCAGCCCAAACTCCACATCCGCAAGGGTGATACGGTTATGGTCATTGCCGGCGACGACAAAGGCAAAACCGGCGAAGTGATCCAGGTGATCCCCGCCCGCATGCGCGCCGTGGTGGACGGTATCAATATCGTAAAAAAACACGTCAAAGCATCGCAAACCGAGGAAGGCGGTATCGTCGAACAGCCCGCCCCGGTGCACGTGTCCAACCTCGCCCTTGTCGATCCTAAAACAGGCGAAGCCCCCCGGGTCGGACGGCGCGAAGAAAACGGCGAATGGGTTCGCTATTCAAAAAAATCCGGTAATATCATCAAGTGATGAAATACGTACCTCGTCTTAAAGACAAATATCAGAAAGAAGTCGTGCCTGCGCTCATGCAGCAGTTCAACTACACGACCATCATGCAAGCGCCACGCCTGGAAAAGATCTGCATCAATCAGGGTGTGGGCGATGCCACCGGCGATAAAAAACTGGTGGACAACGCTGCCACAGAACTGACGGTAATTGCCGGGCAGAAAGCGGTAGCCACCCGCGCCCGCCGCTCAGTGTCTAACTTCAAACTGCGCGAAGGCATGCCCATCGGCGTACGCGTCACGCTTCGCGGCGACCGCATGTACGAATTTCTCGACCGCCTGATCTCCGTGGCCCTGCCGCGGGTGCGCGACTTCCGCGGGGTGAACGACAAATCTTTCGACGGCCGGGGCAATTACACGGTCGGTATCACCGAACAGATCATCTTCCCGGAAATCGATATCGACAAAGTAAATAAAATCATGGGGATGGACATCACGTTCGTCACCACCGCAAGAACCGACGCTGAAGCTTACGCGCTCCTCAAGGAAATGGGGATGCCGTTCAAAAAATAAGGTATAAAAAATGGCTAAGAAATCTGTCATCGCCCGTGAACACAAACGCGCCCGCATGGCCGCCAAATACGCCGATCTGCGCAAAAAGCTGAAAGAAGCCGGCGATTATGAGGCACTCGACAAATTGCCGCGCAATGCCAGCCCGGTGCGCCAGCACAACCGCTGCCTGCTTACCGGCCGCCCGAAAGGCTACATGCGCAAATTTGGTATCTGCCGCGTTGTATTCCGCAAAATGGCCCTCGAAGGCAAAATCCCCGGTGTGACGAAAGCTTCCTGGTAATCACACAATCGCTCAATCACTCAATCACTCAATAGCATGCACGTCACCGATCCGATAGCAGATTTTTTGACCCGCATCCGTAACGCACAGATGGCGGGCCATCGCATCGTTGAAATCCCGGCCTCGAAGCTGAAAAAGCGCATGACCGAAATCCTGTACGACCAGGGCTATATCCTGAAGTACGCTTTCGACGACAGCAGCGCGCAATTCAAACAAGGCGCCATCAAAATCGCCCTGAAATACGATCCCGTTACCAAACAACCGGTCATTCGTGAACTCGGACGGGTCAGCCGTCCCGGTCTGCGCAAATTTGCCGGCGCCGGTGAAATTCCCCGTGTGATCAATGGCCTGGGCGTGATGATCGTATCCACTTCCAAAGGAATCATGACAGACAAGCAGGCCCGCGAACAAAATGTGGGCGGCGAATTGCTCTGCTACATATATTAATTCAGTTATGAGTTATGCGTTATCAGTTATTTAAAACGTAACTCATGGCCCATAACTCATAACCCATAACTCATAACTCATAACTTGCAAATAGCATGTCACGGATAGGTAAATTGCCGATTTCGCTGCCGGCGAAAGTTGAAGTTTCGGTCGCCTCCGATAACACGGTGACGGTGAAAGGCCCGAAGGGGGCCCTGATCCAGAAAGTTGACCCGGATATCAGCGTTTCGGTGGAAGATGGCAAAATCGTGGTAACCCGACCCACCGAACAAAAACGTCACAAAGCCATGCACGGCTTGTACCGCGCCCTGTTGAACAACATGGTTGTCGGTGTCAGCGAAGGCTATACCCGCGAAATGGAAATCGTCGGCGTGGGTTTCCGCGTGGAAAACCAGGGCAATCTGGTGACCTTCAGCATCGGGTACTCGCACCCTATCGTATTCTCCATCCCCTCGGAGATCAAAGTGACCACGGGTATGGAAAAAGGCTCGCCGCCGTTTATTCGCCTGGAAGGTATCGATAAGGAACTGCTCGGACAGGTCTGCGCCAAAATCCGCTCCTTCCGTAAACCCGAACCCTATAAAGGTAAAGGTATCATCTTCAAAGGCGAACAGATCCGCCGCAAGGCAGGTAAGACTGCCGGTTCGAAAAAATAATCAGTAAAGCTTCGGTCGGCAATCGAGGCTAAAAAATAAAACAATGAAACGTACCAAACAACAAAGCAAACAGCGCATTCACCTGCGCGTGCGCAAAAAAATAAGCGGCACGCCCGAACGCCCGCGCCTGAGCGTTTTCCGCTCAAACAAAGCTATCTACTGCCAGATCATCGACGATAATAAAGGACATACGTTGGTGGCTGCCAGTTCCACCGAAAATGGCAAAGTGGCGGGCAATAAAACGGAGCAAGCCAAAGCGGTAGGCCAACTCATCGCCGAAAAAGCAAAATCCGCCGGTATTGAAACGGTAGTTTTTGATCGCGGTGGCTATCTGTACCATGGCCGGGTAAAAGCCCTCGCCGAAGGCGCGCGCGAAGGCGGATTAAAGTTCTAAAATAAAGATATCATGTGTTGCAGTGTTTTTATACAGCAAAACCTGGAACCAACAATCACACATTGAAAAATGGCAAAGCAAGAAACAGATAAAGTAAAACCTGCCGAAACCTCCGAATTAAAGGAGAAACTGGTGTCCCTCAACCGGGTGGCTAAGGTAACGAAAGGTGGTCGCACCTTCAGTTTCGCCGCCGTGGTAGTGGTTGGCGACAGTAAAGGCACCATCGGCCACGGCCTGGGCAAAGCCCGCGAGGTTTCGGAAGCCATTGGTAAAGCCGTCAAAGACGCCGAGAAAAACCTCATTCGCGTGCCGCTGCTCAATGGAACCATTCCCCACGAGGCCCATGGCAAATACGATGCCGGACGCGTACTGATCAAACCGGCTGCACATGGTACCGGCGTTATCGCCGGCGGCGCTATGCGCGCCGTGCTTGAAATGGCCGGCGTGCAGGACGTACTGGCCAAATCGCAGGGCTCTTCGAATCCGCATAACGTGGTAAAAGCCACTATCGCGGCGCTGGCCAGCCTGCGCAGCCCGGCCGATGTGGCCCGCCAACGCGGTATTACCCTGGAAAAACTGTTTAACGGATAATTATTGAGTGATGAGTGATGAGCGATGAGTGATGAGTATTGGAGATCACTCGGTACTCGCCACTCATCGCTCATCACTCATCACTCATCACTCAATAAGGTATGAGCAAAGTAAAAATCACCCTGGTGAAAAGTCCCATCGACAAGACCAAACGCCAGAAAGACACCCTGACCGCCCTCGGATTCCGCAAAGTGCACCAAACCGTGGAACACGACAACAATCCGCAGGTTCAGGGTATGATCCGGGTTGTGCAACACCTCGTGGAGGTAAAGCAAGCTTAAATTCGCAAACGTCTTTGAAAAAATAACAATGGAACTCAATAATCTTCGTCCGGCCAAAGGCTCGGTCAAATCGCGCAAACGGATCGGTCGCGGTACCGGTTCAGGACACGGCGGTACCTCTACCCGCGGTCACAAGGGCGACAAATCGCGCAGCGGTTCCCGCCTGAAACGCAACTTTGAGGGCGGCCAAACGCCTATGCAGCGCCGTTTGCCGAAACGCGGTTTCCAGAATATCAACCGTGTCGAATATGTGCCGCTGAACCTGGGCCAACTGGAAAAACTGGTGGGCAAAACCGGCCAGTCCAGCTTCGACGTGCAGGCGCTTGCGGCAGCGGGAGTTGCCGGCCATAACGATAAAATAAAAGTGCTCGGCAACGGCAAACTGACCGTCAAAGTAGATATTACCGTGCACGCCATTTCGGCTTCTGCCAAAGCGGCTATAGAAGCACTGGGCGGAAGCGTTCAACTCGTCTAAAATCTGACCGACGTAATGAAACTGTTTACAGTAATCAAAAATATCTGGAGTATCAAAGAACTCCGCGATCGCATTCTCTTCACGCTTACGTTGTTGTTGATCTATCGCGTCGGTACGTTCGTGGTGCTCCCGGGGGTGGTTCCGGCGGCGCTGGAAAAAGCCAGTCAGAACAGGAGCGCCAATGACTTGCTCGGTTTGATCAACGTATTCACCGGCGGCGCGTTTGACAATGCGGCCATCTTTGCCCTGGGGGTAATGCCCTATATCACGGCATCCATCATTGTGCAGTTGCTCGGTTTTGCCGTACCTTATTTCCAACGCCTTCAGACACGCGAAGGCGAAAGCGGTCGTAAACGCCTCAATCAGATCACCCGCCTGCTCACGGTAGCCATTACCTTGGTCCAGGGCGGCGCCTATCTCAAACTGGTCAACGGTATTCCGGGCGCTGTTTCTCCAAATATTCCGGAAAGTATTTTCTGGTTCTCCAATATCATCATCCTGACCTCCGGTACCATTTTCTGTATGTGGCTGGGCGAACGGATCACCGATAAAGGCATCGGCAACGGCGTTTCGCTGATCATTATGACCGGTATCATCGCCCGCCTGCCGCAGTCTTTCGTGTTTGAATTCCAAAAATTGTTCGGCGACGGTCAATTGCTTCTGTTCTTCATTGAACTGGCTTTCTTTTTCGTCATTGTGCTGGCTACTGTACTGGTCATACAAGGCGTACGCCGTATCCCGATACAGTTCGCCAAACGGATGGTTGGCCGCACAGGCGGCTCCCTGCCGCAGTCAAGCGCGAGGGATTACCTGCCGCTTAAAGTCAACTCTGCCGGTGTAATGCCCATCATCTTTGCCCAGGCGCTGATGTTTTTGCCGGCCACGGCTTTCCAGTACCTGTCCGGCGAAGACGCCCAGGCAGGAAGCCGCATACACATGTTCAACGATATCTATTCGCTGGGATACAACGTGGTGTTTTTCATCCTGATCGTCGTGTTCACCTACGTTTACACGGCTCTGATGATCAACCCCACCAACTATGCGGAATATCTGAAACGCAGTAATGCCTTTATTCCGGGGGTTAAACCCGGCGAAGCTACTGCGGCCTATATCGATAATATCATGACCCGCATCACCCTGCCGGGCGCAGTGTTCCTCGGTCTGATCGGCGTACTGCCTTCCTTTGCCGCCACCCTCGGCGTCAACCAGCAGTTCGCCCTGTTCTTCGGCGGTACCACCCTGCTCATCATGGTAGGTGTGGCACTGGATACGCTGCAGGTCATTGAAAGCTACTTACTGACTAAAAAATACGACGGTTTGATCAAATCCGGACGCATTCAGGGTCGTACTACCCAAGGCATCCAGGTCGGTCAGCCACAGTAAATAAATACCATGGCAGGTCTCTTTAGCAGCGGTTCAGAGGGTAAAAAAGTCTTCTATAAAACCGACGAGGAAATCGAATTGATGCGGGAGGCCAATCTCGTGGTGTCCAAAACGTTGGCCCACGTTGCCAGTATTCTGCGACCGGGCATTTCCGGACTTGAAATTGACAGTATAGCGGAAGAATTTATCCGCGATCACCGCGGGCGGCCTGCCTTCAAAGGTTATCACGGTTT
>JAKLJF010000160.1 GCA_023151335.1 Thermoanaerobaculia bacterium
GTAATAACCCGCAGGATCAGTCCGGGTTGACTGCAGGAACTTATATCGTTACGGTGACTGATGTGGCGGGGTGCACCGCGGTGCTGGCAGTGACAGTCGAACAAATTTCGGATGTGGTGGTAACGGCAGATGTTACCCATGTAACCTGCAATGGCGGCAGCGATGGAGCGGTCGATCTGACAATCAACGGAGGTCTGGAACCCTACCAGATCGATTGGGCGCACCTTGCGGGGGTAAGTAATCCGGAGGATTTGTCGAACCTGCAGGCCGGAAATTATGCCGCGACCATTACCGATGCCAACGGCTGCAACGCCTTCGTGTCGGCGACCATAGTTCAACCCACCATGGTACTTTCGACAACGACGACGGCAGTATCCTGCAACGGGGGTAATGACGGCGCTATTGATTTGACCGCGAGCGGCGGTGTCAGTCCTTATTCCTTCCAGTGGAATAACGGCTCCGGCGATGAAGATCCGGGCGGCCTCACGGCCGGAACCTACTGCGTGACCGTGACCGATGCGAACGGCTGTACCAAAACGACTTGTGCAACCGTCGTGCAGCCCACCGCTTTGTCGCTCAGCGTCAGCGCTTCTCCGGCCACTTGCAACGGCAGCGCAACCGGCGGCATCAACCTGAGCGTTAGCGGCGGTACGCCGGCTTACGCTTATCAATGGGACAATGGCGCCATTACCCAGGACCTGACGGGTATTACGGCCGGAACCTACTGCGTTACGGTAACGGATGCCAACGGCTGCACCAAAACGATATGCGCCACCGTTACGCAGCCCTCAGTCCTCCAGGCTACTGCCATTGCCATCGATGATGCCTGTTTTAATCAGTCCAATGGAGATGTCAGCCTGAGCGTTAGCGGCGGTACCCAGCCGTACCTCTATTTATGGAGCAATGGTATCACCGGGCAAAACCTTGCCAATATACCGGCGGGAAAATATTGTGTTACGGTGACAGATGCCAATGGATGCACTGTTTCCAGCTGCGCAACCGTGCCGGAAAATCCGGAAATCATCCTGTCTGTCACAACAGTCAATGTTTCCTGTTTTGGCGGAAACAACGGTAAAGTGAACCTCACCGTCAGCGGCGGCACGCCGGGATATTCCTACCAGTGGTCCAATAATTCGGGCGCACAAAACCTGAACAACGTGCAGGCCGGAACGTACTGTGTCACCGTGACGGATGCCAGCGGTTGTACGCGAACCACCTGCGCTACAGTGGGGCAACCTGCCGATCTGAATCCGACCGGCCAGGTGACCAATGTGTCCTGTTTCGGCGGGAACAACGGCGCCATTGACCTGAGCGTTACCGGCGGAACACAACCGTATGCTTACCAATGGTCGCCCGGAAATGTAAGCACCCAGGATCGCAGTAACCTCACAGTGGGAACATATTCGGTAACGGTGACCGACGCCAACGGCTGCACCAAAAAACAGACCTTCCAGGTAACCCAGCCGACCCAGATAAACCTGAGCACCCAACTGGTGATGAGCCCCCTTTGCAGCGGCAATTATAATGTGAACACCACGGTATTTGGCGGTACGCCGCCTTACACTTACCAGTGGTCAACCGGTTGGCAATTACCGAATCTGTTTCAGGTGCCGTCCGGTGCGGCTTATTGTGTGACCGTGACCGATGCAAAAGGCTGTCAGAAAACTACCTGCGTTGATATTCCGCAGTATGAGCCGATTACCGCCAGCGCCGCGGTTACGCCGATTAAATGTTACGGAACCAAAACCGGTAAAATTGACCAGACCGTTACAGGCGGCGCCGGTACGCCTTATACTTTCTACTGGAACAGCGGCATATTACCTTACACGGAGGATCAGCAGAATATCGGATCGGGTATTTACGAAGTGACTATTACCGACCCGCAAGGGTGTACGCTCAAAAAAACGTATATTGTAGGCGGCCCTTCCTTTGGTATTACCCCAAGCACGACGGTGGTCAATGCATCCTGCGGATTGTCCAATGGCTCAATCGATCTGAAAGTGATCGGCGGAACACCCCAAATGCCGGGTTCCATTTATTCGTATGCCTGGTCGAATGGCGCTACTACGCAGGACTTGAACAATATTCCTGCCGGAACCTATTGCGTCACCATCACCGACTTTAACGGCTGCACTAAAACCAATTGCGCAACGGTAACGGATCAACCCGGGCCTGCCCTGACCATCGCGGCGACGGATGCCACCTGCGGCGCATTGAACGGAGCGATCAACCTGACCCCCGGTGGCGGCCTCCCGCCATACAGTTTCCTCTGGTCCAATGGGGCCGTCACGGAAGACCTGGCCAACCTGGCAGCCGGTACGTATTGCGTGACGGTGACGGATGCGCGGAATTGTACATCCGTTGCCTGTGCCGCGGTCAACAATGCAGGCGCTCCCGTACTGACATTGACGCCGGCACATTCCACCTGTGGCAATCCAAACGGATCGGTCGACCTGGCTTTGACCGGCGGTACTACCCCATTTACTTTCTTGTGGTCAAATGGTGTCACGATCGAAGACCCGTCCGGCCTGAGCGCCGGTAATTACTGTGTTACGGTAACCGACCTTAACGGCTGTGTCGCGGTAGCTTGCACAACGATAACCACTTCCGGAAACCCGGTATTGTTTGCATCGGTGACCAATGCCAACATCGGTTTGGCGAACGGCGCGATTGACCTGACCACCATTGGCGGAACGCCGCCGTTCAACTATGTTTGGACAACCGGCGCCACTACCGAAGACCTGACCAATCTGGATGCCGGAACGTACTGCGTTACCGTGTCCGACGCGTTTGGCTGCACGGCCACTGTCTGTGCCACGGTAGAATTAGCGGGCGGCCTCGAACTTTCCGTTATCGTTAATAACGAACTCTGTGGCGTATCGGCTGGTTCGATCAACCTGACAACCCAGGGCGGCGTACCGCCGTTTACCTATCTGTGGTCAACCGGGGCTACTACCGAAGACCTGGCTAATGTCAATACCGGTGTGTATTGCGTTACGGTTACCGACGATTCAGGCGACACGGCAACTACCTGTGCGACGGTAAACAGCACCGGCGGCCCCGAGCTTACTGTGACCACCACCAACGCCAACTGCGCGCTCCCAACCGGATCGGTTAACCTCACCGTCACGGGCGGTTTAGCGCCATTTTCCTTCCTCTGGTCGAACGGCGCTACCTCGGAAGACCTTGCCAGCCTGAAAACTGGTACCTATTGCGTTACCGTGACGGATGCTTCGGGTTGCGCGGCTATCATTTGTGCCTCGGTATATGAATTCGAGGGTGTATCCCTAATGGCCACGGTAATGAACAGTTCCTGTAATTGGCCGACCGGCGCGATCGACCTGAAAGTATTCGGCGGCACGCCACCCTACCAATACCTTTGGTCCAACGACTCCACAACCCAGGATGTTTCGGGCCTGTCTTCCGGCGTCTATCAGGTGACGGTTACGGATCAGACCGGTTGTTCCGCCACGTCCTCGGCAACGGTAAACAACGGTGCAGCGCCGACGCTTACTGCCGTCATAACAAACAACACCTGCTTGCAATCAAATGGCTTAATCAATCTGACCGTGAGCGGAGGCGGTGTGCCATATACTTATTTGTGGTCGAATGGCGCGACTACGCAGGACCTTGCTAATCTGAATGAAGGTGAATATTGCGTCACAGTGACAGATGCTGCAAATTGCACCTCGGTGGAATGTTACAACCTCAGCTGTATGCCGCCGGACGATTGCAGCAGTCTCAAAGTTAGCGCTGCCCTGGCGGTAGGGCCCACCTGTGTCGCGGCAAATGCCAGGGTAATCGTCAACGTGAACAACGGCATTGGAGGGTATGCCTATACCTGGGTGAATACCAGTGCTAATGCGTCCGGAGAGGGATCGTCCGTTACAGAGCCTTTCATAATTGATTCGCTCGCCTCCGGAGTGTTCCGGATCACGCTGACGGATGCCTCGGGGTGTACGGCGGTAGCGGTTACGGCTATTGATCCCCCGTCTGACCACCTCATCCTGACGGCTCAACCGGATACCAGTTCCAATTGCACCGATCATTCGGCCAATATTATCGTCGACTTGCAAAATGGCTCCCCGGCCTACACTTATCAATGGGAAAACCTGAATAGCAACGAAAATGGCACGGGTACGGCCGCGCTGGAAACTTTCCTGTTGGAAGGACTTGCGTCCGGTACGTACGCGATCACTGTGACAGATGCGCAGGGCTGCTCAGGTACCGTCGCAGCCAATATTTCGCCCTGGAATATTTTCCATGTGCATGCGCTGCCGTCCGGGGCTGCATGCGACAGTGTCAACCTGGAAATTGCAGTAATTGTGGACAACGGTTCGCCCAGCTTCTTTTACGAGTGGCACAACGGCTCAACCCAGGGCAGCGGCAGTCCCGCAAATTCGCCGTTTGCAATCGGCGGGCTGGACGCTGGCGCATACTCCCTGATGATAGTGGATAACAACGGCTGTATGGATACCCTGAGATTTGAACTTGGCAAGGGCTTTGAAGGCAAGGTCTATAACGACTATAATACCGACGGTATACACGGCAACAATGAACCCGGATTGTCCGCCGTAAAGGTTTATCTGTACGCCTGCGACGTGGTCAATCCGGTCGATTCCGTACTCACGGATGCCAGCGGCAATTACCGCTTCAGCCTGCTTGACCAGTATCCATACCGACTGGAGTTTGTGCCCGCACAGCCCTGGCTTGTACCAGCCATTGCCGGCACAAACAACAACACTTCCGTACAATTCATCCATTCCGGCGATTGCATTGCAAATGCCGGGTTCTACAATCCGGATGATTACTGTCAGATCAGTCCCGCTATCGCCTATACCGCGTTTACACCGGGATTGGCCAGCCTGACTGCTCAGACAGCCGTGGGTTTATTCCCGTACAATGCCGTTGATCAGGGCGACCTTTTATCTCAGGTGCCGGCCAGCGAACGGATCGGCTCAGTTTATGGCCTGGCCTGGGACCGCAGCCGGAACTACCTTTATGCCGGCGCCTTCCTTAAACGGCACACCGGCCTGGGCGAACTAGGTCTGGGCGGTATCTATCGCATCGATTATTCCGGCGCAACACCCGTGGTAACCTCGCTTTATACCGTACCAGACGCGGGCGCCGTTGACCGGCCCGACTTGTCGGACGAAACCACGCCCAACCGGGACAGCGATGCCTTCGCCAAAGTGGGTAAAACCGGCCTCGGCGACGTCGATATCTCACCCGATTATCAAACGCTTTGGACGGTAAACCTGCACTCCCGTAATCTGGTGCGTATAGACAGCATACTCGGCAGTAACCCGGTTTCCGCGGAAATCGCGATTAACTCGGCGCCGGATTGCCCCGGCGGCGTATTCCGACCGTTTGGTTTAAAAGCATACCGCGGTAAAATATACGTCGGCGGCGTCTGCACCGGTGAAAACAACGGCGCCGCTGCCGACCTTTCCGCTTCAGTGCATGAATATGATATTTCCACTCAAACCTGGAAACAGGTACTTGAATTCGGCCTTACCGGCGCCGAATACGATCGCGGCGATATTATTGCCAATGCCGATCCGGACCTTGCCCAATGCAAGGAATGGGAAAGCTGGACAGATACCTACAGCGAGCGAAATTGGGTAGCCAATACGGCCTATAATGAACCCGCCGATATTATCCCGGACGGGAACTTCGAGATCGTGGGCGACCCGCTTGGCGATGCCCGGTACCGTTGCCGCGGCCAGGCCATGGTTGCAGATATCGAATTCACCCGCGAGGGGTTAATCCTCATCGGCCTGACAGACCGTACCGGCCACCAACTCGGCTACCGCCAACTTCGCCCCGATGCCCTGCCAGGCGATCCGGTTTCGGCGGTCAGTGCGGGTGATATACTCGTCGCTTACGAACACAACGGCGTTTGGGCGTTGGAACAAAACGGCCATATACAAGGACTCAACCGAAACAGCCAGTACGGCGTTGGCAACAGTGAAGGCCCGGGAGGCGGTGAGTTTGTTTTCGGCAATGCCCGCTTCCTGCATCAGGATGCCGATGCCGGTGGCCTGGTTTATCTGCCGGGCACGAATGAGGTACTGAGCGTAGTCGTCAGCCCGGCCAGCGCCGCATCTGTCAGTGGCGGGGGAGTAGCCTGGTATAATCCCGCCAATGGCGGAAATACCCGCAACGACCTGACCCTGGTGGAGGCTGTACCGCACCTGACCGGACCCGGACGCGCCAATCCTGTGGGAGACCTGGAAGCCCTTTGCGACGATCCACCCATTCAGATCGGCAACCGCGTTTGGGCCGATGAAAATTGCAACGGTGTTCAGGATGCCTGCGAGCCGCCGCTGGAAGGCGTCTGGGTAAGCCTTTACCTCACGGCGAACCATACGTTGCTGGCTTACACCCAAACCAACGACCGCGGCGAGTATTATTTCACCGGTTTGGGTACGCCGGGTGAATACTGGACGGACACGCCGGGATTTGACAGTATTACGCCTGGTACAGCCTATACGATCGTTTTTGGTAAAGGCGATACCTCCTCGCAATTCAGTACCACTGCAAGCCTGTTGTTACTCGGAAACATAAATTATTCGTTATCAACCGCTAACGCCGGCCATGGCTACCATCCTGATCTGAATGATTCAGACGCGGTACCTGATAGTACCGATCAGGACAAACCCTGGTACCGCTACCCCGTGATCCACTACATCACCGGCATAGCAGGCTTCAGCGACCACTCGCTCGATGCCGGTTTCTGCCCCGATACCCTGAAACTGTCTGCATGTGAGGCGCCGCCTGGTTCCGGTCAGGCCATATTCGATCTGCCGGAGGCCAGCGACCTGGTAGATCCCGACAGTACTTATCTTTTGAGCTGGCACTCCACCCCTGGCGATGCTGAAACCGGCAATGCCCCCTTGCCGGATATGTATACTGCGACCGACAACACCGTCGTTTTTGCCCGCCTGAGCAATCAGGGTTCAGGTGTACTGGCCACTATTAAAATGGTGATACTGACGGTGTTGCATACACCGGTGGCGCATCATGCCGAATTGTGGTCCTGTATCCCTGATTCTACCGGAACAGGGGCGGTGTTTACCCTCACCGATGCTGATCACATCGTAAGCAATGGGCAGAATGGGCTCAACATCACCTATCACACGGAATATGCAGACGCCTATAACGGGCTCGACACTTTGCCCCGGCAGTTTTCTTCCACAACGAGAAATATCTGGGTACGGGTGGAAAACGAATCCGGCTGTTTTGACATTGACTTTGTCAGCCTGACGGTGACGTCGGGACCGCAAGTTACACTCCTGCCGAAAAATTGCACCTGTACGAACGGGGTCACCGACGGCAGCATTGATGCGACCGTACATACCGGCGTTCCGCCTTTCAGGTTCGAATGGTCCAATGGCGTTCAACACGGCCCGGCAATCGACTCGGTCTTTACATTGGACAACCTGCCGGCAGGAACGTACACCCTGACCCTCACCGATGCCAACGGCTGTACTTCGGTAGCAACGGCAACCGTGGCATCAGGATCGGCCCCGGAGGCAATATTCAGTATTGGAGTGGAACAAGCCTGCGAAGGACCGTTTACTGTGATATTCACCGACCTGTCGACGGGTAATCCCGATTCCTGGGATTGGAGTTTCCCCGGCGGTATGCCGGCTTCCTCCACCGAACAGTATCCCGTGATATCCTATGCTGCTTCAGGTATTTACCAAGCCACCCTGACGGTTACGAATGCGGGTGGCAGTAGTACCCTCACCTTGCCGGTAGAGGTGGTGGCTGCGCCTTTGCCCCAGGCAGATTTTAATTTTACCGTACACCCCGATGGCAAAGTCGATTTTACCAACCTTTCCCAGTTTGGTAACAATTATACCTGGGATTTCGGAGACGGAACAACCAGTACCGACGCGGATCCTTCCCATGTTTATACCAAGCCCGGCATATATACCGTGACGCTCACCGCTTTCAACGTTTGCGGCAGCAGTGAAATACAACAGGAAGTGCATATTATAACGGTCAGTACAAAAGATCACAACAACTGGCTGGAGTCATTCCTGCTGTATCCCAATCCCAACACCGGGACCTTCTTGGTAGAAATGACCGGCGAGCCGGAACGGGAAATCAGGTTTTTACTCTACAATGCCCTTGGGCAACTGATGAAAACAGAGACGGTGAATTTCAGTACAGGTAACCTGAAACATACATTCCGTTATCGCGAATTGCCCGCGGCCGTCTATATGCTGCACATACGGGCCGGCGACAAATGGCGGGCAGAACGGGTGATCATTCAGTAAACGTACTGAAATAACATTTGGAAAAGACACTTTAATGCAGCATTTTTTAAAACTTTTGATCGTCAACGCTTTGTTGCATCAAAGGTGTGGCGTACTTTTGCCCCGCTAAAACCGGACGGATAGGCAAAAACTGCCGTTTGACCCGCTGAAATCCGGTTTTGGTCATCACTCAATCACTTAATCACTCAATCACTCACTGAAATGGCAGTTTACTATTCCAAAGAAAAAGTTGCCGAGATCACGAAGACCTACGGCAAAGACGAAAAAGACACCGGAAACGTGGAAGTGCAGGTAGCCCTGCTGACCTATCAGATCGACAGCCTGTCGGCTCACCTGCGGGCAAACCCGAAAGACCACTCCACGCGCCGCTCGTTGTTGCACAAAGTAGGCCAGCGCAAAAGCCTGCTGTCGTATTATGCGAAAAAAGACATTTTCAAATACCGCGCGCTGATCGAAAAACTCGGCTTGCGTAAGTGATCCTCCGGCGGGTTTGGAAACAAAAACAGGGCGGACAAATCGGACAACATTCGATATTCCTGCCGGTTTTTACCTTCCAAACCCGCCTTTTTTCATCCCTGTACAATTGCCCCATGTCGCAAAACCGCCTGCCTGATACTGTTGTTTCGCCCTGCTGCGAAACCTTAACATATAACCGGCTTAAGCCGGCGGCTCTACGCCCCCTGCTGATCCGGCAACGTCATTTCAAAAGTTCTTTTATTTCTTAACCGCGCCGGCAGCCGGCTGATGGAGCACGACAACTATTGTTGCCACGCGG
>JAKLJF010000161.1 GCA_023151335.1 Thermoanaerobaculia bacterium
AAACTCCCATCGGGGCACCCAATTCCGCATTTGGGCGACCAATCGTTTGCGGGAGTATATCATCAAAGGCTTTACCCTCGATGACGAACGCCTGAAACGCGCTGGCCAAATGAATTACTTTGACGAACTGCTGGCCCGCATCCGGGACATCCGCAGCTCAGAAAAAGTGTTTTATCAAAAGGTCAAAGACATTTACGCGACCAGCATAGACTACGACCCGAATACCGAATCCACCCTGGAATTTTTCAAGATCGTACAAAACAAATTGCTTTGGGCAGTGAGCAAACAAACCGCTGCCGAAATCATTGCCGGACGCGCTAACGCCGAAAAACCGAACATGGGCCTGACCACTTGGGCGGGAGCTAAGGTTCGTAAAGGCGACGTGACCACCGCTAAAAACTACCTGAACGAGGATGAAATAACCGCCCTGAATTTACTGGTGGAGCAATACCTGGCATTTGCCGAAGCGCAAGCCCAACAGCGGAAACCCATGTACATGAAAGATTGGATCAAACGGCTGAACGATATTCTGACTATAAACGAACGGGAGGTACTGGAACATGCGGGCAGAATTACAAGGGAACTGGCCGATGAAATGGCGGGGAAGGAATACGAAAAGTTTAGAGCTAAACAACAGGCTATGGAACAGGCCGAAAGCCTGAAAGAACTGGAAGCGGATCTTAAAAAATTTGAAGTCAAGAAAAAAGGGAAATGAACACAGCCAATTCCAATTTTATGAATAAGATTCCCGATGATACAATTTTTGGCCCGAACGATTCCGGGGAGGGCATAAATTACCGGTATGTGCGAAGTATTCAGGATGAAACCGAACTTATCCGGCTACTAAAATTAAGGCTTGAGGGCTTTTTTGTCCGACAGGTTCAGCCGTTACAGGACGCAGGTTCCGCCTTCCCATTGACTGTAATGACTTGCATCGGAATTGAGACGTTGGGAGAAATATTTGTTCCTGAAAAAGATGGGGATTCATCCTACCAATTTGTAGAAACGGTCAGCAAAATGCACCAAGTTTTTGGCAGAAAACCGGAAAGTGCCTTTTTAGAAAGGTTCGCCGAAATTTGGTCAGAAAAGGATTCTTCAAATATTAACTCCTATGGCAAACTCCTGTATCGCTTTTTCAGGAACACCATGATTCACGGATACCAGGGTAAAAGCGCCTTTTTATCTTACGAAGACACGGACAAAATCGAAATCAAATCCGAATCGGGCTTTATGGTTATTAACCCGGATTGGCTTTGGAACACCTACAAGGCATTTTTTGAAAAGCGCTTTTCGGAAGTTTTGAAAGCCCCAAACGACCACCCGAAGCGGCTTCATTGCTTGAAATATATTCGAGGGTTTTTACTCGAATAAGAGGGAGCCGCCATTTGACGCCCCGAAAAAAAAGTTTTTTCTAAGCCTGCACTTTTTACACTTTCTACACTTGTTTCGACCGATGCCACACTACCCGCCAACGTGCGCAAGCGCCCGCCCCCAACTTGAGGTGGTTCGGTTTTCACGGACAGTTAATAAGAGCGGTTTATAGGTTTATTGTCCTCACCTACGCCGAACTGGCGCAAAAAATCGCCGGGATGGAGGCGAAGTTTGAAAAAGAATTTGCCGGCGTACATGAAGTACTGAAATGGCTGGGCGAAGAAAATCAGGCCCGGGCCGACAGGTAAACATTAATTTCTTCCCTACATTTATCCCCGAAAACAATCCAATTACACAGCATGACCGGATTAAGCCCCTCCCCGGATCAACTCCGCCGCTTGAAAGACGCTTTCCGCGAACTCAAGGCCGAGCAGGATCAGCTCCTGCGCCAGGCCGAGAGCCGCACTTTCGTGCACACCCGCGTGTACCGCCAGGTGCGCGACGAGCGCAAATGCCTGCTTATCGGTCGCAAGGGCGCCGGCAAAACCGCCCTGCTCGTCGGTTACCGCGCCGAAAACCGCGACGACTACCTGGCCGAGGCCGATATCGACATCATAGCCGACGAGTTTCCGCTGGAACCCCTGTTCCACTTCTTCTACCGGGAAGTGTACGACAAACTCAACAAACGCGCCGGCGGCAGCAAATCCACCGACCTGGCGCATTTTCTCGACCCCACCAAAGTCGCCACCTACGCCTGGAAACAAAGCCTGACCGCCTCGGCCGTGTGTATGGCTGCTCAACAGATCCTGTCTTCCGGTTTTGCGGAAAATTTATCGGACGACGAAAAACGCACCCTGCAGGAAGCCCTCGAACACGTGCTGAAACTGCTGGGCGCCACCAACGGCAAACGCAAAATGGGCGGCAGCGAAGTGTTGGGGCCTTTCCTGGTATACTTTTTCACCAACTTTGCCGAACTGATCGAAGCCGCCATCGATCAATCCATGGGCAGTTTTGCCGGCCTGGTGGCCAAAATCACCGGCCAGCTCAGCCTGCTGGCCAAAAACAACACCGACGAGGCCCTGCGCCGCCCGGTGCAGCAGATCCGCAACATCCTGGAGCGCCACGGTAAAAAAGTGCTGCTCACGCTCGACCGCTTCGACGATTTCTACGACGAGTTCCAGTACCGGCAAACCACCAACCTGATGCTGGAAAAACGCACTTTTCTCTCGGCCCTGCTGAAAGGCCTGGTGATCGCCGCCCGCGACCTGCAACGCGACACGGCGCACTTTTCCTGGATGCACATGATCTTCACTATCCCGATGGACAAGTTCCTGGAACTGCAACTCCGCGAACGCGCCGACCTGGAAAGCAACCACGTCGTGCGCCTCGAATGGACGCCCCGCGAATTGCACGAACTGGTGAACCGCCGCATTGCCGCCGCCCTGCAATTGCCGGAAAAAGACATTCCGGCCGCCTGGAAAATGCTGTTTCCCTTCGATGTGACCAATGGCCGTCTGAAGGAAGTAAAAGAAGATTCTTTCCTCTACATCGTGCGCCATTCGCTGTGGAACCCTCGCGAAATACACATGTACCTGAAGGCCCTGTTTGCTGAAATGGAAAAAGGGCCCGCCGACGAGGAAATGTTCCGCCGCGTGGTGCGGGCCGAAACCGAGAACATCATCCGGCGGGAGTTTATCGGGCAGTTTATCGGCGAATTCCACGGCCTGCAAAAAGTGTTGAACAAACTGAGCAACGTGCAGCTGCGCACCGTGCTGCCCTACGAAGACCTCTGCGACAAACTCGGCGGGCTCGAACTATTCGAAGATTGCCGCACGCCCGACCAGATCGCCGTGCGGCTCTTTCACATGGGCGTGGTGGGCGTGCGTGTGAACGCGCGCCGCAACGATGGCAACCTGCCCGTAGTGACCCAGCAAAAACAGGAAATCGCCTACCGGTTCTGTTTCAATTCCGACGAAAACGACCCCTTCTCGCCCGGCTGCGACGTGTGCGTACACCCGATGTTTTTTGAATACCTCAACATCAAACACGAAGAACCGTACGTGGTGAATCAATTGGTGTGGGAAATGTTTCCGTAGGCAAAACCTGTTCAGGATTCCTTCTCCTCCGCATACCGTCGTTGCAGCCAAAGCAGGAGCGCCAGACTGATGGTAAACCAGACCACCAGCGACACGATCGAGTTGCGCATGCTGCCGGTGAGGTTGTCCATATACCCCCAGATTACCAGCCCGCACATCATGGCCACTTTTTCCGAGACGTCGTAAAAACTGAAATAACCCGCGTTGTTGCCTGTTTTAGGCATGAGTTTGGAGTAGGTGGAACGAGACAAAGCCTGAATGCCGCCCATTACCAAACCGATAAAACCGCCGGCGATGTAAAAATGCAGCGGCGTGGCGATATAAAACGCGCCCAGGCATATACCGATCCACAGGATGACGGCAGCGGTCAGCGCACGCAGGTTGCCCACTTTTTTCGACAACCAGGCGAACAGGTAGGCGCCGGCGATGCCCACGTACTCCAGCACCAGAATGGTGATAATGAGCTGCGTCATACGCAGCTGGATTTCTTTCTCGCCAAAAGAAGCCGCCATGAACATCACCGTTTGCACGCCCATGATGTAGAAAAAGAAACTCAGCAAAAAAAGGCGCAGCCGGGGCTCCACTTTCAGGCGTTCCCAGATTTTGTGTAATTCCCGGTAGCCATTGAGCAGGTAATGGCCGCTCGCCGGCGTTTGGGTAGGAATGCGGTTGGGCAAGCGGGAAAAGGTGATCTGTGCAAAGCCCAGCCACCACAGGCCGGTGAGCAAAAAGGACAACCTGGGCATGAAGGTATTGTCGGTAACGCCAAATGCCTGTTGGTTGAGGATCAGGGCCAGGCAGATCAGCAGCAGTATCGTGGAACCCAGGTACCCGAAGGAAAAGCCTCTGGCGCTGACTTTGTCCTGCCGGTCTTCCGTGGCGATAAGCGGCAAATAGGAATTGTAAAAAACGATACTGCCCGAATAGCCCACCGTCGACAGCAACACGCCGGTCAGACCGAGGTTGATCTGTTCGCGGCCATCGAACCAAAAGAGCAGCAGGCAGCCCAGTACTCCCAGGTAACAAAACATGCGCATGAACCATTTCTGATTGCCCGTATAGTCGGATATGGAAGACAACAACGGCGAGATGAGGGCCACTATCCCAAATGCAAGTCCCATGTTGATGGAATAGATCGCCGTATTTTCCATGGGAATGCCAAAAACTTCGATCGTACCGGATCCATTCAGCCGGGTGACCGAGTTGTAGTAGGCCGGGAAAATAGCCGAGGTGATCACGAGGATGTACGCCGAATTGGCCCAGTCGTACATCACCCACGACCAAATTGTTTTGGGATCATTTTTCGAAATAGGTCCCTCCGTTGTTTTTTCGTCTAAAATAACCATATAAACCTTCGTCTATTTGATAATAATAATCTTATCCGCAACCATTCCGCCCTTCGTTCCTTCAAACTTCCAGAAAAGCATTCCTCCGGGCAATCCGGCAGCGGGGATCTCCAGCTGTTGCTCGCCGCGAATATTTTTCAAATAGACGATCCCGCCGTCCGGCCGGGTTAATGTCAGTTGGCCGGAAACCGGGATTTCAAACCGGAATATGACGCGTTCGTTTGCCGGATTTGGGAAAACGGTAATGGGGTAAGGCCCTGGTATCCCGTATACAGCGTTGGTGGCCTTGAAAACTTCCGCCGCATTCGCAGCTATAATGTTTGAGCCATCGACGGTATACATGCCGCCGAAAGCGTAAATCTTCCCCGCGACCGCGGCAGCCGCGCGGCCGCGCGCGCCAGTCAGCATGGAGGGCATGGTCTGCCATGTGTTCGTTTCCGGGTCGTATCTTTCCACGGTGTTGAAAAACGGGTTAGCGACATCAAAAGAAGAGCCCCCCAACACGAATATTGCTCCGTCGAGTTCTACCGCGGCTGCCCCGAAACGTTTGGTCGGCATGAGCTTCCCGGTGGTCCATTTATTGGTTTTCGGGTCGAAAATGACCACGGTGCTTAATCCGATACCAGAAATGTCTGTGGTGCCGCCGAAAACATAAATTTTCCCGTCTGCCACTGCCGAAGCCAAAAAACCTTTGGCGGTAGGCAGATCAACCCCTGCCGACCAGGTTCTGGTTTCAGTATCGTACACGTCCACCAGTTTGGTTGGTACGGCCTCGTTGATACCGCCTCCGATGACATAAATTTTCTTTTCCAGGGCGGCTATGGTGAACAGAAACCGCGGGCGCGGCATGGGCGGGGCCGTGACGGTGTCCCAGATCAGGGCCACAGGATCAAACATGTAGTTGGTGTTGTAAAATTGGTCGCCCAGCACGGCATTGCTGCCGCCCATGACATAAATTACCCCGTCGACCTCTACTACCCCCGCACTACTCGTCGGCCGGGGCATATCGGGCAATGGCGTATAACTGCTGTCAGCCGGATTAAAAATGTAGGCTTTCCTCGTGGCTGCCGTATGGTTGGGCGATGCTCCGCCGAAAAGGTAAATTTTGCCGTTGTACGGCACTGCGCCCAGAAAACCGGCAGAGGTTGGCATCGGCGGCAGCGGGCTCCATACACCCTGGCTCATCACCGGATTTACACCGGCCATAAACATGGTAGTGAAATAATATACCAGAATAAAATTTCTATATTTCATGTCATTAAAAATTTAATTAACACAAAATTGTCGTGTAAATATTGTTATATTGTGCAATTGGGAACAATGATTGTCCTCAGGATCAGGTATGATGTTGTACAGGAGCAGGCGATATCACCGGGCTTTTCCGGAACTACTCCTGCATTGTCGGGGGCCGTCACCCGTGACTGCTCTAACCCTGAAATAAATGTACCCTCACGCCCCGGCCACCACATTTTTAACCGCATGACCGTACAATTTTGCCGACCTGACGCTCGACCCGGAAATTTTCCGCCTGCGCGAGCAGCTGGTGAACGCACCGACGCCCGGCGATTTAAAGAAAGCGTTGGAATATGCCCAAATCCCGAATATAATATACCTTTCCAGCGCTGGAAATTTTCACGGAAATATATCATGGCCGCTGTAAACTTTCTGATCAACAAACTCAAATCCGCCAACCAACGGTGGTTGCCCCGGCATTTGTATTATGGCCCCCAGTGGCTGGTGCTGGGGGTCAATAATATTTGTAACCTGCATTGCAAGATGTGCGATGTTGGGGTGGACTACAACAAGAGCAATTTTTTTCAGAACCTCATGGGCAGCCGGCCACTCAATATGCCCATTGAACTCATCCGGGAAATATTCGGTCAGGCCAAACGCTTTTACCCCCGGGTAAAGATCGGCTATGCCTTTACCGAACCGTTGATCTACCCGCACCTGATGGAAAGCCTGCACTACGCCCGGGAACTGGGCTTGTACACGGCTATTACAACCAATGCCCTCAACCTGAAACGCTATGCCGACGGACTGCTGGAAGCCGGTATACACGACATATTCGTTTCGCTGGATGGCCCGGAAGAAATTCACAATGCGATCCGGGGGCACAAAAGCTCATACCAAAAAGCCATGGAGGGTATGGAATACATTTTATCCCAACCCAAACCTCCCCGCATATCCGTATTTTGCTGTATCACCGAATGGAACGTGGGCCATCTGGAGCGGTTTCTGGAAGGCATGTCCGCGCTTGCGCTGAACAGGGTGGGGTTTATGCACACCAATTATACGCCGCAGAACATAGCTGACCGGCACAATGCCTTATGGGGGCACCGCTACCCGGCAACCGCCTCTAATATGGAAGAAATTAATCTGGAGAAAATTCCCCTGGCGCCATTATGGGCTGAAATGCAGCGCATCAAAAACCGGGAATGGCCTTTTCCGGTACTGTTTTCCCCCGAAATACGCAGTCCGGAAGGCTTGGAAGTGTTTTATCACCATCCGGAAATCCTGATCGGACAGCGCTGCACCGACATTTTCAACAATATCATGATCAAAAGTAACGGAGATGTAATTCCCGCCCATGGCCGGTGCTACAACCTGCCAATCGGCAATTTGTACCAACAGAACCTCCAAACCATCTGGAAGGGGCCTGCTATCGCGCAATTCAGAAGCGACCTGAACAAAGCGGGTGGACTGTTGCCCGCCTGCGCCCGTTGTTGCTCTGCTTTTTAAAAGATGAAACCTGCTGGCAATACACATTCCCGGCGTTATGCAGGAACGAGCCGCCTTTTTGGACAAATTTCTGGGCAATAACTGTATCAATCTGGTAGGCCGAACCTCCTTGGGCGAGGTCATCAATATCGTTCGGCGGACAAACCTGACCCTCTCCGACGACGGCGGACTGCTCCATGCCAGCTGGATCAATCACGTGCCAACGATCGGATTTTTAGGCTCGTCGCCCAGCTACTGGTCTATGCCTCTGGGCGACAAATCCTTTGGGTTTAACTCTGCGGACCTCCCTTGCCGCGATTGCCTTCGCTCTGTATGTATTTGGGGCGACAACCGGTGCCTGGACCGGGTGACGCCGGAAATAGTTTGTAAAAAAGCAAAAAAGTTGCTCGAATTATAGGTCATTTTAAAATGTGTCAAAGTCGCCGTATCCAAACCGCATTTTTTCCAGAAGTGGCTGCATCGCGGCGTCACTCGTCAGGCAACAAATGGCCCAGGAAGGATGAGGCTGAAGTCTGGCCGACAACTTTTCACGCAACCGTGATTCGGGATACGTCTGAAAAATGATTTTCCGCAACCCTGCCCGCCGGGCTATTTTCCGGAGCGTCGACAACCATTCTTCAAACCGGTCGTCGGTGCAGTCATTCGGCAATACAACATCGCCGACCAACAGACCGGTTTCGAACTTTAACCAGGAATCAACCCCCGCAAAACGACACAAGCGGTTGAAGGAAAAAGATTTATAGGCAAAAAACGACCGGTCGTGCAAAACGCCGGCATAGCCTTCTTCCAGCACCGAATTGTTCAAAACAAAGTCGCCTGGCGCCAGATAAGAAGCAATGACTTTTTCCGCCCACCAGCGGTGTAATCTTGGTACCCGGCAACGCCGGCAAAGCGCTTCCAGGGGGAAAGTATTGGTTCTGATCTCATAATATTCCATCTGCCCAACCTGGGTAAATCCCAGTTTGTGCACAAAACCATACACACTGTTTTGGTTGGTAAGCCCATAAAATAGGCGAACGCCGGCACCGGTTTCGTCTTCCAGCGTTTTTTGAATCAGACACGTCATTAATCCTTTCCCCTGGTGCGCTGGCAGGGTGAACGTTTCAGTGAGCTGGGTTATGGGCGCTGTGCTCCCGTCAGGCAGGACGGCACGAAGCGGTAATGCGGCGGCTACAGCGACAACCTGCCCGCTGGATTTCTCGTATGCCAGCCAACCGTGAAATGGCTTGCCGATCCAGGGGGACTGGTATTTTTTTTGGTAATAATCCACGGACAGCCGCTTTTTTGTCAGTGACTTCACCAAATAAGCCATATCCCCGAGATTATCCATGGAAATGCGCTTAAATTCGTATGCCTCCATATTGCTGCTTTAGTACCGCCCTTTTTTCACCGCCAACCACTGATTGGTTTCGGAAATATAAGGATTAATGACCAGCCGCTCCCGAAGGCGCCGATCAGTGTAATCTTCAGGGAAAAGAAAGTCTATTGCCAGCTGCCGGGAAAAACCGA